>NZ_FODY01000008.1 GCF_900110485.1 Propionispora vibrioides
GGTCTCCGGACGGGACTTGCTTGAAGTGGTGGAAGACAGATTTGGATATCGATCCACCGTCATCTCCGGGCAACTTCCGGTCCGAGAGTGGCATGGGCTGTTTGAAGACAGTACAATTGCCGATGCCGTGCTTGATCGGCTCGTTCACAACTCCTATCGTTTCGAACTTTCCGGGCCATCGAAGCGTAACCCGAATGAGCCCTAGAGACTAAAATGAGGATATTACGACTGTAACTACTGAATGATTTTTGTTAAACTGAAAATACTTCACGAGGTGGCCGAATCCGACCGGATTCGGTGCCCGAATGTGACCGGATTGCCGGCCGAATTGGCCGGATTAAGCAGTTATTAACGAGGCTATCAAAATATTCAAAGAAAGCTTGTACCTCCCCCGAAGAAGTCTGTTATGTCGAATTACAAAAAAACACCGCAATTATATATGATAACGGAAATGTAATACCAGTAAACAAAGGGATATTACTTATTACAACAACTACTAACATATGGGGTTATGGCTTTATCAATCATCAGGCTTTTCAGTTTATTCCCACGATTTTAACCCCAAATAGTGAACAGTTCAAGTTATTTATCCAAAATAATGAAAAAGGGGGGAAATTATTATGTACAGACTCAACCTTTGGATTCGAAATTTCAACAAAATACCCGTTAAATATCGGAGAATCCATCATGGCCTACTTTGAAGCAGATCCTATAAGTTTTTACTTAAGCTCCTATTTTCATCCAAGTAAGCAAAACATTCATTTCGCTGCCTTTAATAATGATCAACTAAAAAATTGTTTTTTTACAGCTGCACAGATGATTATTTCACATTATGTAAAACCTGTCGAATAAAAAAAACGTGGGAGGGGGGAATCTCCCCCCTTAATTATACAAAGGATAAATAGGAGGATTTAAATTGAGCTCTAAAAGTTTTCTTTCCAAACATTTGACCACCACAAGAGCCAAGTCTTTATTAGCTAGCAACATGACTGATCTACTATGCAAGACTTCACAAACTACAAATGATTATGTTACCGTTCCAACAGAGTCTCTCCCTAATAATGATATTCAGCCTTTTTCTACTCCAAAGCAAGAAGCTTCTACCGCAAACGAGGCTCCAAAGCTAAATCTCTCAACTTCCATATCAACCCCTACTTTTAAAAAATCGCCCTCTACTCCATATCAAATTGCCAAGTTACTTGTTAGTGAAGGTAACATTTTTGGTGTTTCTGATAATAATTTATATTATTACGATAGAAATTTTAATTACTATAAATTATTGCTTGGAGAAACAGCTGAAATTAATATCAGAAAAGCAATTCCTGAAAATCTTAGAACCGACGTAAACACTTACAAAATTATGGAAATCATCAAATGCCTCAAGTCTTATACTGGCGAGTTATCAACAGCCATACACCCCAACAGTCCTTCACTAGAAGGATATATCAACTTCAGAAACGGGATATTGGATCTTTCAAACAAATCACGGCTAGATTCTCACCCGAGATTTCATTTTACAAACTATATAGATTGCAACTATCCTTTTTATGAAGAAGTTCAAGGATACACATTCAATAGATTTTTATTCAACCTAAGCAACAACGACTCGGAAATCTTGCACCTGTTACAAGAAGTACTTGGTCTTATGATTTCCGAGATTAGAAGTCTTAAAAAATCTTTTTTCTTTTTCGGACCACCGCATACCGGAAAAAGTCTGCTATTAAATGTTATGAGAAAAATAGTCGGTGAAGAATTCTGCTCTAATCTTAGTATTCATGATCTAAATGACAGATTTAGACTAGGCGCTATTTACGGAAAAAAATTAAACATATGCGCAGAGATTAGCGAAGAAAGTCTGAAAAACTTGAGCCAAATAAAAATACTGACAGGAAACGATTCTTCTGTCGCCGAGCTCAAATATCAAAATGCCTTTTCTTTTCAAAATCGAGCTCTTTTAGTATTTGCTGGAAATAATTTACCAAACCTCAAAGCTCCTGATATAACAAACGCTTTTTTTGATCGAATTATAATTATTCCTTTCTTGAACAGTGTTCCTCAAAATCAGCAAGATTACCATTTAGAAACAAAATTGCTACTTGAAAAAGAATATATTGTAGAATTTGCCGTCAACGGACTTCAAAGATTAATCAAGAATAGAAATGCACTATCAGATTGTACTCTATCAACAAGGCTGAAAACTCTATACATCAAGGAACAAAATTCGTTTCACGCCTTCATTGCAGACTGCTGTGAAATTACGCCTAACAGTTTTACAATGACTAATGAAATAGAATGTGCCTATATTAATTATTGTCAATCTAATCGTTTGCAAAGTATTAGTTCTCAAGATTGGCACAAGCTGCTTAAAGGCCATTACAACTTAGACAGCCAAAGGAAACGTCTTTTAGATGAGAACAAACGCGGTTACATCGGAATTAGAATAAAAACTCCGGAATGATTTCCGCATCAATTAACTACTTGAATATACATTATATCCACGAGGAGGAATCCATACTATGGAAAAAGCAACATTAACGGTTAGTGAGACGGCACAATATCTTGGAATAGGGATTAACACCGCCTATAATTTGGTAAACAATAAGATCATTCCTTGTATAAAAATAGGTCGGCAATTTCGCATCCCTAAATCAGGCTTAGATGAATGGCTTATTTATAATTCACATCAGTTAAAATGATATCTTAAAGCTTTTTAGTGTGGAATCTTCTTAATATCGGGATATTGGGAGGATACAAATGAACGGATCAATAAAAGAGCGAATAATAAAAAAGGGCCAGGACAAGCATGGAAAAATTAGAACAAACCTAAAGGTCTATGATGTTTACTACCGTTACAACGATCCTATTACAGGCAAAAATAATCAAACTTCAAAAAAAGGATTCCGCACTAAAGCTGAGGCCGAAGCTTATCTACTTGATGTTAATACGAGACAGGCTACCAGCACTTTTATTCCGATTAAGAATCTAACCGTCAGGGAATATCTACAGGATTGGCTCAAAAACTACGCTGAAACTCATTTGCGGCAAAATACCGCAGCCGGTTATCGTAGCCTGGTGGAAAAGCATATTCTGCCTATAATCGGCAATATCGACTTACAGAAGCTAAACGCCAGCCATATAGATAATTTGTATGCCTTAAAGCTAACTAGTGGCAGACTTGACGGTAAAGGTGGCTTAGCGCCCAAATCAGTCATGTATATTCACAGGGTTTTACATGAGGCGCTTGAACACGCAGCCAAGAAACAAATAATCTTTAATAATCCTGTTAAACGAGTTACCAATACACCTAAACTTAGAAAATACAAAGGAGAAATTTACTCCCCGGAAGAAATTCGGTCCTTGCTTAAGGCAGCCAAAGACACAGATTGGGAAGTGCCTATTTCCTTGGCAGCAATATGTGGAATGAGACGAGGAGAAATCTTAGGACTTAGGAAAACAGAAATCAATCTAGACACAGGAACAATCAAAATTTCCAAACAGCTAATTGCCACCAACAACGGACCTATGTTCGAAAGCCCCAAAAGCGAAGACAGCAACAGAATTATTAATGCTCCCATAGAAGTACTGGATATGATTAATCTTCATATTACTAAGCAAGAAAAAAAGATGGCGCTATTGGACACAGAATATAAAAATTATAGCTTACTTGTATGTAAAGCAGACGGCAATCCGATTGACCCTCGTATCTTTAGTAAAAATTTTTCTAAATTCTTATCGTCCAACCAATTTAAGCATATTCGTTTCCATGACCTGCGGCATTCCTGTGCGACCTTAATGCTAAATTCGGGAGTCCCCTTAAAAGTAGCCTCACAAATCCTCGGGCATAGCACCATTGGAATTACTGCCGATCTCTATACTCACGTAATCGACAACATGAAGAAAGATGCCGCCATCAAAGTAGGTAGCGAAATCTTCGGAAACAACACAACAAACAGTGACAATTCTACACCTAAATGAAGTGTAAAAAGTCGCTTGTTACCACCATGTTACCACGATTGATATAAAAAACAGCAAAGGGTTACAGCGCAAAAGCTGTAACCCCTATTTTTACTAGGTTTATGGCGGAGAGGGTGGGATTCGAACCCACGGTCCCTTTGACAGGACACTTGATTTCGAGTCAAGCACCTTCGACCACTCGGACACCTCTCCAGTTATGCTGTTATTTCTTCCGGCGCTCCCGGAAGAAGTCTTTCATCAGCGCGGAACATTCCTGCGCCCGCACACCTGCCGTTACTTCCAGCCGGTGATTTAGCGCATCATGCTGTACGACATTAAAGATGGATTCAACGGCTCCGGCCTTATAATCCGAACTTCCGTATACCAGACGGTCAACACGGCTCATCACCAGAGCTCCGGCGCACATCGGACACGGTTCTATAGTAACATAAATTGTTGCTCCCGTCAAACGCCACCTGCCAAGCTTCTGACAGGCTTCCCGGATGGCGATAACTTCCGCATGGGCGGTGGCATCATTCCAGATTTCCCGCATATTGTGCGCCCTGGCAACCACCTCATCGCCAACCACCAGCACAGCGCCAATCGGAATCTCCCCCAGCGAGTACGCCTGGCGGGCCTCAAGCAAGGCCAGTCCCATATAGTAGTTATCATCCATCGTCCAATTCACCACGCTCGTTGGCTTAGGCTGTAAAGCAGCGTCGACTTAATGCCGGTCCTGTAATAGTATAGCGTATACTTCCGTCTGATTCAACTCTATTTTTCAGGAAATTATTACAAGTCGATTCAAACTTTGAATTTACTGATAATTTGATTCAACTCAACCGCCATTTTGGCCAAGTCCTCGGCGCTTGCCGAAACACCTTGCAGCTTGAAGTTTTGTTGGGTTGCGGCACCGGCTACCGTCTCGGTGCCGGCACTGGTTTCCTCGGCCACCGCACTGACACTCTGCACATTAGCGACAATGGATTGCATTCCATGCGCCGTTTCCTCAACAGCATTGGCAATCTGCGCTATGCCCGATTGGGCAGCCTCCAATTTGCTCACAATGGTCGTAAAGCCCTCTGCCGCATCGGCTGCAGCAACCTTGCCTGCCGCCACTTCCTCATTGGCCCGTTTTACCAGATTAACCGAATAGGAAACATCACCGGTCATTTTTTTAATGATTTCCCCAATATGCCGCGTTGCTTCTGCACTCTGTTCCGCCAGTTTCCTAACTTCTTCGGCCACTACCGCAAAGCCTTTGCCGGCCTCACCGGCGCGGGCGGCTTCAATCGCTGCGTTCAAAGCCAGCAAGTTAGTCTGTCCGGCAATACTGCCGATAACGGTGATAATCTCCTGTATCCGTGCCGAACCCTCTGTCAGAAAGCCGGATACCGTAGTGATTTCCTGCATAGCCTTCTCAATCGTCTCGTTTTGTGACACGACTTTGCCGATCAAATGCATACCTTCCTTGGCATCCTCTACCGCGTTGCCTGTAGTGCGGTTCACTTCTGCCGCGCTGGCACTCATTTCTTCAGCTCCGGCAGTTACTTCCTCAACGACTGCGGATATCTCGGTAATACTGCTTGTATTTTGGCCGGACCCGGTTGAAATCTCACTGATTGTACGGGATATGATTTCTGAGTTTTGCAGTTGCTCTTCTACCGCCGCCGTCAACTCCTCACTGGAAGCCGCCAGAACATCGGCATCTTGTCTGACCTTGCCGACGATCTCCCGCAAGGCGGTTTTCATGGTAATAACGGCATTGGCCATATCCCCGATCTCATCATTGCGTACAGCCTTCTGATCCTGCGTACTCAAGTCCAGCATGCTTACGGCTTTGACTTCATTCCCCAGATTGTGGAGTCTCCTGGCAAGGGACCGGCTATACCAGACGATCAGCGCTACCAGTAAAAGAATACCAAGTATACTGAACCCAATGACCAGCTTAAATACAACAGCCTGATGTTCATTCTGTTCCTGAACCCGCTCATGCAGCACGATGTCCTGCGCTTTGGACACCACTTCAAACTGGGAATCAATAACCGCTGTTTTTTGCTTGGCCGAATCCAGTAGCGCCGTAAAGGAAGGATCGTTGCGTTTTTTGGCGCTAATGACTGCGTTAATTTCTTCTACATAGGACGTAAGCATAGTCGCCAGCTTCTCACCCTCCCGTTTGGTGCCTGCCGCAGTAGCTGCCGCCGCAAACTCTTTTACCTGCTTTACACTCTTGCCAAACTCATCCATTGCGGTAACGGCCAGTGTCTCGTCGTTATAGCCCAGAAAGCCCCGCAAGCCACTCAGCCCGGCATGAAAATCCGACTTCGATTTTTGCAAGTTTATCGTCCGTTCCACTGTACCGGACAGCATGTCTTTGTAGTTGTCCGTAGCGGCTTCAAACTGATACATAATACCGCTTACCAGTGCGACTAGCAGTGCAATGGCCAGACTAAATATTCCGATTAACTGCATTCTTATTGTGATCCGTTTCATCTTTTCCATCCTCCGTCTCTATAGTATTAGTCCTAACAGTTCCAACATTGTTAAGTTATATAAAAGTTTATTATGTATCATAGAAAATCAATTGACCGCAGCGCCCACTTGCGTACGGCACTCTTTGTTATTCGCTGATGCGCCAGATGCGAAAGATTCCAGCCGGTTCCTGCACTGGCTCGGTTCCTTGCAAATCTTCTACTTTAATAACCTCATCCACCAGTAGTGCCACTTGCAATCCGTGAGAGTTCAGCAACAAAGCCTGTTGGCCAGCAGAGTCAGTAAGTTCCGTCTGTATTTTTATCACCGGGATGCAATTTGACCGTAAAGCCTGGACATCCTGTACCTGGCTTGTCATTCCACCAACGGCGGCACTAATTGTTCCATATTGCTGATTGCCTAAACGAAATACTACAATCCGGTTGTTGCTCATGCCAGGTTTCCTCCTTTACTAGAAATTGCCTTGTTCCAAAGCAAGGACTTGTCTTGCTCTTATATTACTCCGATAAGCTGTTCGCATCATGTAGCATAAGATATAAATAATAATTATTATTTATTAACTATAAAACTCTATAAATAACAAGCATTGCCGACAATTTTCGTCAAATATAGCAAACCTATAAAAAGGTAGAGGAAAAATTGCTTTTTTGTCAAATAGTAGGGTTAGAGTAAAATAGTGAGCAATACCGGAAAAGGTCATGGAGTGAGGAATAACAATGAATCAGACAACTAATGGACGAATCTTGATTGTCGATGATGATGAAGCCTATCTGGCATCATTACGGCGGATTATGCGCGGTCATTTCGATGTAGTAACCACCAAAGATCCTGTTCAGGCTTTAAAGATCTTTGAGTTCCAAGGCCCCTTTGCCGTCGTTATTTCTGATTACCGCATGCCTTTTATGAACGGCATTGAGCTTTTTTCCCGCATTCAGAACCTGGACAAGCAGGTTCAGCGAATTATGCTGACCGGACACGCCGAGCTGCAAATGGCTATTGACGCGATAAATCACGGCAAGATCAACGCCTTTTTAACCAAGCCGATCCCAGCTACGTCCATCCGCTCCATTGTCATTGATTCCATTCAAGCCTATAATCAAAACCAAGGCAGTCATTCCCGGCAGGCAAGCAACGGCGAAAGTCCGGCTGCCTATCGCTTGCCCAAAAGCACTATAAACCCTCAAGTAGTATGGGAAAAAACGAGAAAAAACGGGAAAACCCGAAAGCCTAGTGAGAATAAGGGCTGGCGGGTCTTTTTTTATTTGTGGGCTTACGCATCTAGTTTGGGAAAAAATAAAGGGTCGTAGACATTTATAGACAATTTGTCCACGATTAAAGGACACGATACCGATACCCTTTAAATCCTCTTTAATACTGGTTTAACGGCTATTTTAAGGGTTAAATTGGGGGCCATTTTTCGGCTTTTGCGGTGCGGAGGTGGCGACACAGTGGCGACAGCAATAAAAAAGGCCACTAATGCTTATATCGTAAGGGTCTAAAGCACTTTTGACCTTATAATTAGTGACGACAATTTGGAAGGAAATATATAAGTAATCAGTTAAATATTTATACGTAAGACCAAATAAATATACAAAATAAATGTAATTGTGGATATTCTAGTCTTTAAGCCCCGGCGCAGTCCAAATATAGTCAAGATTTTGATCGAAGTTAGTTTTATTGATATTAGCCCAGTTGATACCGGCAGCTGTGCTGCCTTTAAGCTGACATTTCATTACTAGACTTTCGTGTAACCCGTTAGAATTTTTCATATCAGTATAAATAAAGGCAGTAATTTCATGAATAGCAATACCGGCAGCAAATAGTTCTTCGAATAAATCCGCTGTTTGAATAAGCATAGATTTTTTCGCCATTGTGCTATTATATCCATCAGAACCATTATAGTAAACTAAAACGATCTTTTTATTCGAATCATCGACAAAGTCTTTAACTTCTATCTTTTTGAAATTTTTACCGAGACTTTTACTTGCTATTGATGTAAGAATTGATTCCCGGGACTTGGTTTCAGGTGCTATGTCCTGCTTTTCTTGCCCGTTTACTTGGGGCTGTTCAGCCTTTTTTTGTGTTTCTTGTTCTATTTTTCGTTGTTCCCGTTGAGCAACAATAGCATTCTTTTCTTCGGGTGTCAACAGATAATTATATAATGCAACTGATCCTATAAAGAGAAATACATTCATTAGAACGGATATTATCCATATTCTTTTTGGTTTTTTCTTATAAAGTGCCCAAAAAATACCTATGATTGAGATGAATCCAAACAGTCCAAAGAAAAACATTGCTATTCCAAAAGCTAAATTCATAGGATTACCCCCTCGTTATTTCACAATCTGTAATCCCAGGCGGGCGGCAAACTCTCGCCAGTTTTTGCTGCCATCCAGCGGGTCATGCATGAATTTTTTTTTCTTCTACCGCAGCGCAATGTTCTTTAAAGGCGGTTTCAAATTGGACGATCGCCCAGCTGCGCATGTGTGGGTTGTCGCTCTCCATAATTGATTTTAGAACATCTATCATTCGCTTTAAGTCGGGGTCAAAAAAGGTCTCGACTTTTTGCGCTGCAGCGTCTATAACCACTGTTCCTTTTAAAAGCCATTCCAAAGAAACATTATAGATAGCAGATACTTTAAATAAATATTCCAGGCTTTGTTTTTTGCCATGTTCACAGTCTTTTACGTAACTATAACTATAGCCGATTGACTCGCCAAATGCTTTCTGCGATAGTGTGCCACGGACTTCTTTCAGGCGGACACCTATTGCCTTGTAATCTGGTTCATCTTGTGTAAGATGATCCATGGCTACACTCCTTTCAAGTGTGTATTAACGCTATTCTTGTTGACAATAGCGTGTATAACCACTATAATAAATTTGTAAACATGAATTTGTAAATCTATTATTCCCAAAAAATACCACGTTTAACGGACGCGGTGAAGGGAGGTGAAACAATGTTACAACTGCCCAACGGAGATTTACCGATCATTTGCCCAAAAGCCATGAGGCAATTTGCAACTGAAAAAAGGAACGAATGGGAACTGATTAGACTTTCTCGGAGTATCGCAAGAATTGATAATATAGGGACAGCATCCCCAATAATCCCTGCCCATAAGTTGTTGCATTAAACTCTGGATTCTGTTCAAATCGCTCAAACAGTCCTAACACAGTAACATAGCGCTCATACAGCAAGGCTTGTACAATTTCCGGGGTATTCTGAATGATTGTATGGGTCATTTGATGACAAAGAGCTTCGCTGGTTATTCGGAATAATTTCAACACCAAGTCGTCAACTTCTTTTTCATACAGACGCGCTAAATTCATCATTTCTGAATAGGAAAGCCCTTTTAACCACTTCGTATGAGCCTCTTCAAGAACTGGCAGTCCAATCAAAAATTTAAGCTTCTTAAAGTTTTCTGATGGTTGCTGAACCACAATAATCACCCTTTACAAAAGAATGCTGGAACACGGCAAAAACACTTGAGAATAAAGGCCGGGTCGTTCCGCAAATGCCGTAAGACAGTAATTAAACACTAATTTAAGGGAGGTAAACCAGTATGAAACCTAATGAAATCCGAGCTGAACTGCTTTTAAAAGGCATCCGTCCCACAATGATTGCGGATAAGCTAAAAGTTAGCCGTGCCGCAGTTAGCAGTGTAATTAGCGGAAAACTCAAAAGCATGCGGATACAAGAAGAAATTGCCCAGCAGATCGACCGTAAAGTCGAAGAAATCTGGCCACAATGGGCGGCATGAAAGGATATAAAAAAAGATGGGATGGAAGCGCCAAAGCGCCAAGGGCAATCCGAAGTTTACTAGGCCAAGGAAGCCCGACAACCACCCCATTCTATTTTTAATTCTCCGCTTAACAAATTAATCCTGCAAACCAATTCCGAAAAGGAATTTACAGTACCAGTATAAGCCATCATGGGAGGTTGTACAATGGCGAGACGGAGACAAAAAACAGACCGGAATCTGGAAAACCAAATCAATCTGTTTGACATGATCGAAGAAATTAACCCTAAAAAATTTGACGCCCCAGACTTTCAAATAGAAACTAAACCGCTGGGGCTGCGTATAAAAGAAGCCATATCCGAGGCCATCAAAAACAGCGGCCTCAAGCGTTATGCTATTGCCGGACAAATGTCCGAGTATTTGGGCCTTGAAATCAGCGAAAGTATGCTGAACAGTTGGACTGCGGAATCCAAAGAAGGCCACCGCATGCCAGCAGAATATTATCCTATATTCTGCAAATTGACCCAAGACTACACCATCCTGGACATTTTAATGTCTGCCGCTGGGGGCCGTATGGTGAAATCGGAAGAAATCTATCTTCTGGAAATGGGCCGCCTACAGCAAGCGGAAAAAACCATCCGTCAAAAGCAAAGTCAATTGCAGCGGGAATGGAACCGCGTGCGGGGGGTGAGATAATGCAACTGTTATGCGTTGGCGTCCGAAAAGCTGGTGTGACAGCCATCGCCTATATCAAAAATGGCCATATTGTCATTCGAATGCTTCCCCCTTCAAAACTGCCGCTGACCGAAAGGGTGAAGTCGTATGGTTGAAACCTTTCTCAGCGTAGCGGAAACGGCAGCCCTGCTTGAAACTAGCGAAAGAACAATCCAAAGAAATGCGATGGCTGGCAAATATGGTGAATTTCGCTATGTGGAATCGACTAGTGGCGGCGGACGCGGCGGCAAGATGCTTCAAATCAGGCTGGACGCACTACCGGAAAGCTATCAGACCAAGTACATCGAAGAACAGGGCCTGGGCACCAACGTAAAAAAGGTCAAAACGGTCAGCGCCTATGACCAGGCACCGGCGTGGGCAAGGGAAAAAGCGCACCGGAACCACGCGATTTTGGACGCCTTCGAAAGTTACCTGCTGCGACCCGGCAAGAAAACCGAACTGACGGAACAATTCGTCCGGGAATGGAACCAGGAACACCTCGATGAAACGGTATCCAAAACCACGCTGTATCGCTGGAAAAAAGGCTATCAAAAAGATGGTTTATCCGCTCTCCTGCCCCAGTACGGCCAGAACAGCGGCAAGCGGTTTGCCATCAGTGATGAACTACTGACAGAGTTTATCCGGCTTTTAAAAAAGAATCTCAAAATTGCCGAGTGTCACCGCATTCTGGAACTGATAGCCAAGAAAAACGGCGAGACTTGCCCCAGCGATGCCACCCTGCGGCGGATTGCCAAAGAACTGCCGACGGCGGTCCTGGTGGCCATTCAGGAAGGCAAAAAAGCGTTCTATAACAAATGCCAGACCTTCACCCGCCGCGACCCGGAAAGCGTCCGGGCCGGACAAGTATTTGTAGGCGATCACCGGAAATTCGACTTTTTTATCCTGGGGCCACGCGGCACCTGGGTGCGCCCATGGGTAACGGCCTGGATGGATATGCGAAGCGGCAAACTAGTAAGCTGGACGGTCACCTTCTCCCCGAATACCGACACTATTATGGCATCGTTTGCGGAAGCAGCGCTGGACCCGGCTATCGGGCTGCCACGCGAAGTGTATCTCGACAATGGACGAGACTATTGTAATGAACGGTTTGCCGGTCGCGGCTTCCGCGAACGGAAAGCCGCTCTAGAAGCGGACAAGCAGCGTGTGGTGCCGATGATGGAACGGCTAGGGATTATCACTCACTTTGCCATTCCGGAGAACGCCCGCGCTAAAACGATTGAACGCGTGGCATTTCTGAATATGTCCAATTGGTTCTGCCCGCATATGGACACCTACTGCGGGCGTAATACGGCCCATCGTCCGGAAAGATTGGCCGATAAGCTGAAAGGCGACAAAAACAAAGCGAAGTATAATATCACCCTGGAACAATTAGCAGAAATCTTCGGCGGCTATGTCCGCTACATTTATAATAAACGACCATCAGAACGCGGCAGAGGCCGCGAAGGTGAGTGCCCGGACGAAACCTTTATCCGGACGCGCCTGCCAGTGCGGCAGACAACCGAAGCGGTCATGCAGCACTTCCTTCAGAAACAGACGGGTCGCTACCGGGTGGGCCGCAACGGCATCACCTTCCGGGGGCGTGAATACTATTCGCCGGAAATGACTTTACACAAGAAAAAAGACTTGCTGATCAGTTGCCGACAAAACGACGTCAGCACCATTTATGTGTATGACCTGGATGAACGCCCACTGTTTACGGCGACACTGATGCCGCTGCGCGATGCCCTGCATGAATCGCCGGAAGGTATGCATGACGACGGTTCGCGCAAGAAAGCCGAATGGGAAACGGTCAAAAATCATTGGGCATACCAGGCGGCTGAGAGCGGCGACGCTCCCAGTATGGCGGAAATCGTGGACCTGTTCCGCGAATATGGTCCCCAATCACCTGACCCACAACCGACTACCGTCACCGAAATGGTGCCGGTGCCTGCCGAACTGCGGGAAGCAATCCGGTATAATAGCGCCAACCAAGCCACTGGCACGGACGGCAGGAGCGTTTTTGAAATGATGCACGGAACTAAAATTGAACGACGGAAAGGGGAATAAAGATCATGGATTTTCAGGAAATAGAGCAATTTGTCACTGAGGTAAGAAACCGGGTCAACCAATATCTAAGTTCAGGCAGTAATGAAATTTCCCAGGAGCAACTGGCCAAACAAGCAGGTATTTCCGGTGGGGCGTTGTCCTCATTCCGCGCGGGAAATTATCAGGGAAACAATGAAAACGTAGCCAAAAAACTCATGCCGGTACTGGACGCCATTAAGTCGCGGGAAACGGCAGCTCTGACCGTCAAGGAACCGGAAATTATCGAGACTGCCATCATGCGCGAAATGTGGTTCGGCCTGCAGTACGCTTCCGACCGGAACGACGTCATTGTTATTTACGGCGCACCGGGCATAGGAAAAACCATAACCCTGGAAAAATACGTGAAAAACAATCCCACCGCCCTGTTCGTCACTGCCAGCCCCAACATTCGAAGCGGGCGCGATATTATGGAAGAACTGCTGGAAGCCATGAATAAACGGGCCGAAGGCCGGAACAAGGCCCTAGAAAAAAGCATCATTAGCAGCCTGAAGCACTCCAACCGGATGATTATCATCGATGAAGCTCACTTTCTACGCCTGGACGGGCTGGAAACCTTGCGCCGCATTTACGACGCCACAAAATGCCCGCTGGTGTTGGTAGGAAACCCCAAGATCATGGAGGCAATTACCGAGAAAAACAAAACCGTTACCGGGCAATTTTTTAGTCGGGCGGTGCGAATTGCCCTGGATACCAAGGTCCCCATGGACGATGTGAAAGGCATTGTGCTACAGAATGGCGTCAATCTGACGGATGAATGCCTGCAGGAACTATACAAGGTGGCTAATATGATCGGCGCGCTGCGAATTATGACAAAGCTGTTTCTTTTCGCCTGGACGATTGCCAACAAGAAAAACCAGCCCATTTCCCTGGAAGATATTCTGACTGCCAGAAAAATTATCATCAGCGTGTGAAAGCGAGGGATTGAAAATGAGCAAATTCCGTATGACCTATACCGATACGCGGGAAATCAAAAACATTCTTTATCCCACCCGAAAACGACCGAGTTTGTGGCAGCGCTTCACACACCTTTTGGCAAAAAACTTCTCTTTCTTTTGAGGAGGGCTGAAGAATGGCAACTTGCAGGAAAATTACCCCCAACGGGGAGCGGTTTTTGGCGCTGACGCTCTACCTGGGGCAAGAAGCACAAAAGCGAGGCGTCCGCCTGCGCGTGTGGCGGCTATTAAAAGCCTGGCAGACGGCACCTATAGAGAAACTAAAAATTAAAATCAAAATGGAGGAATAACTGTATGGAACATAACAAAAAAATCACCCGCGCCGGAGGCGTTTCTCTTCCAGTCTCCCTGCGCCGTGAATATGGCATTGAACCAGGGGAAAAAGTTAACGTCAGCGTGAATGCAGCGGGCGTAATTGAACTGAAACGGATTGAAGGCTCCTGCCTCTTCTGCCATAGTGATGAAGAGTTGAAACTGTATGAAGGCCGCCATATTTGCCGTAAATGCCGGGCCGCGATTGGAGGACTGTAATATGGCATATGTTGAGAGCGCCCTGGCCGCCAAAGTAGACCAGGCTCTTAAACTGGAGCAATCCATCAAGGAGCAAAAAAAGGCGTTGGATAAGATTAAAGTGGAATTGCAGACCGCGGCCCTTTCCGACATGGAGAATAAAAACATTAAGCAGGTTCAATTTTTTGGCACTAAAGGCCATTTTGAAGCACTTTACAAAGAAAAGCTGGAAATTGACAATTACCGTATGCTGGTCCGGCTTTTGGGCGATATTGTTCGTGATAAAGTTACCCGCAAGGTGGAAGTAAAATTCGACATTGAAAATCGTTTTAAAGCGGCTTTAATGACCCTTTTAAAAGGGGATTATAAGGCTCACGACCTGGACGGCCTGCTGGCCGATTTGGGCCTGGACGGCAAAGCGATCAAAACAGCCAAAAAGAAACTGAAAGGCGAATACAAAGCTGATAAAAAAACTCTGGAAGCCCTGGGCATCACGGGGGCCTGCGAGGAAGAACTGGACGCCATTCATGAAGTTAAGAATCTGGAACGGGTGCAGCGTTTCTTTGACCTGGAAGCCATCGACCTGGCACAACTCAAAAAAGCCCTCTGGCTGGAAGAAACCTTAAGTGTGGCTCTGTATGCGGAGGAACCGGTATGAGCTACGGACGCGCAGTCAGCAAAAGGAGTATTGGCGTAAATGCCAGCCAACTGGCGCTAATCCACGTAGCGAAAAAAGAACTGGGACTGGATGACGAAGACTATCGGAGCATATTGGAACTATATGGCGGTGTTTCCTCCGCCAAGTTCCTGACCTTGGAAGGCTTTGAACGGGTTATGGAGCATTTGGCGCGGCTAGGCTTTCAAAGTTCGAATACCGCCAACCGGCAGCCCAAGTATAGACCCTATCGGGATGCGGACGGCGCGCCCTATCCCGCCCAGCTAAAAATGATTGAACAGCAATTCGAGCAGCTTGGCTTTTTTGAAGCCGAGCGCCGCCAGGGACTTTGCCGCCGGATTATCAAAAAAGCCTGGCCGCAGACCCGAGCCGAAGCGAATAAAGTGTTTGAAGCATTAAAATCCATGATTGCCAGAAACTATCAAAGGCAGTAAAATGAAAGGCGGTGAAACTATTGGAAAAGGCAATTCGGGAGTTACTGGCCAAGGAAGTGCGCTTGGAAGATTTGCGGGAAGCGCACCCGGCTACCCTTCAGGCAATCAATGCGATCGGCGTGCCCGCGTTCGTAGAAATGTCCCACGCGGCAGGCGGCTGCACCATTTACGTGCCGAAGTTTGAAAGCGTGATTGCTGCCGCTAGAGACCGATTAATCATTAAGGAATTTAATAGAAAAAACTATACGGAACTGGCTATACGGTATGACATTTCCGAAGTATGGGTCCGAAACATTATTAATCGGCAGCGAGTAAAAGAAAGCTCCATTTCACTGTTTAACGATAATTTGGAGGATTTTTAATGGACAAAGTTTTAAATTTGACACTTACAAAATCTGAGATCAATACGATATATGAAGCATTAAAAGAGTTTAAATGCTGCATCATTGAAGATTATCACATGAAAAACATTGAAACTATAATCGAAAAGATGAATGCTTTGAAATCAGGCGACTTTCCTTCTAAAGTACATTTCTAAAGTGCTGTAACTATAAACTTTATAAGCTATATGGGAAAATCCTAGTGTAGATAAAAATCTGCACTAGGATTTTTTATTGTGCTAAACCGACGAAAGGAAAGTGAATTTTATGCCAAGCAAAAATGAAGTCAAAACCCAGATCAATAACTTGTCACACAAAGCCGACGACAAAGTGGAGGAAATTTCCGGGAAGTACAACGTTCCTAAATGGCTGGTTTGGGCTGTTGGTGCGGTTATCGTTATAGGCGGATTGAAACTGTTGGGGCTGTTCTGATGAAAAGTCTTAAAGAGTTTGTTAAGGCCCTGCTTTGGGGACCGGACGGCAATCCCAGTTTAACCAGCACCATGGCGTTAGTGGCCTTCCTGTCTTTTCTTCTCGTAACCGCCTATTTGGTACTGACCGACAAGTCCTGGGCGCATTATGAAGTATTCGCCGGAGTTACTTGCGGCGGTGGTTTATTGACCCAAGTGGGCGGCAAATACATCAATAACAAATCAAATTTCTAGGAAGGAGGAACTGCAAATGTTTAAAATCGCGATTGACCCAGGCCATGCTGGCCGCCGCACTGACCCAGGGGCGGTAAATTCAAACAGTGGCTTACAAGAGGCCGACGTTGCGCTCATAATCGCCAAAAAGGTCACCGGATATTTAGTAAATGCCGGGTGCGAGGTAGCTATGACCCGGCTGGATTGGGAACAGCCCGAAACCGACGACCTGAGTTACCGGACGGAATTGTCCAACCAATTCGGCGCAGACGCCTTTGTCTCTCTGCATTGTAATAGTGCAGCCAATCCGGAGGCAAAAGGGTTTGAGGTCTGGACTTCTCCCGGCCAAACAGCAGGCGACCGCCTGGCTACCTGCATTTATCAGCAACTGGCGTCTGAATTCCCTGACCGATATGGACGCACAGATTATTCAGACGGTGACCCGGACAAAGAAGCCCGCTTTTATGTATTAACCCAAACCGAAGCACCTGCCTGCCTCATTGAAATGGCTTTCATTTCCAACGATGAAGAGGCCGCTCTTCTGGACAATCCAACATGGCAGGACCGTATGGCCAGGGCCATTGCCCGAGGCGTAACGGATTTTATTTCTGCGTAGTAGCGACAGGGGGGAGAAGAGACGGAACGCTTTATCAATCAAATCATCCAGGGGGATTGTCTCCCCATTCTGGAGCAGTTGCCATCGGATAGCGTCGATGCGGTCATTACCGACCCGCCTTATTCGTCCGGCGGCTCAACGATAGCCCAAAAGACGCAGGACCCGATTAAAAAGTATGAACAGACAACTAACAAATTGGTTCACCGCCCTTCTTTCCTGGGCGACAACAAAGACTCCCGGTCCTGGCTGCATTGGTGCGTTTTATGGATTGGTGAATGTTATCGGATTTTAAAGCCCGGCGGTTATTTCCTAATGTTCAGTGACTGGCGGCAACTGCCGCTGGCCACGGACGCACTGCAAATGGGGGAACTGGCCTGGCGGGGCATCATTGCCTGGGACAAAACCGAAGGTGCCCGCGCACCGCATAAAGGCTACTTTAAACATCAGTGCGAGTACATTGTGTGGGGGACGAAAGGCCCCTGCCACAAGGCCGAGCATGCCGGTCCGTATCCCGGCTGTTACCGCTTCCCGGTCAAACAGACGGATAAATTCCATTTAGCCGGGAAGCCAACACCGCTGATGGAACAGCTTGTCACCATCGTGCCGGTCGGCGGCATTATCTTGGACCCCTTTACCGGCTCGGGTACATTGCCGAAGGCCGCCCAGAACATGGGGCGGAATTTCATCGCCATTGAAAAAACGAGCGTGTACGCACAGGTGGCAATGGAGCGGGTAGAAAGCACACCTGTACCCGTATATTTACAATAGCAATTTATCATAAGGAGGTGGCGACAGATGGATATGCAAGCAACAGTTAAAAAATATGGCGTTTCCTTGCTTATTGGGATCGCCATTCTTATCGTTTCATACATTCTCTATGCTTATGTTTCCAACCTACATAGCCGGTTAAGCAGTACCGAAAAGGCGCTGCAAGCTGAAAAGGACAAGCCGCCTGTCATTAAAACCGAAACCAAAACGGTCACACAATTGGCCTACGTTCCCAAGGAAACTGTCATATACCGGGATGCGGCCACTGGCAAAGAAACAACCGGTCTGGAAAAAACGGATGTAGAGTTAACGGTCTCCCCTCCTTCCGTGTATATGCGCTACAACGGCAAAGAGTTTGAAATGGCCGGAATACCCGGAGAAACCAGCAAGTTTGAACAAGGAAAACTTACCGGCGAAGTGACTACCGCCACGACGATCGACGTGACCGATATGGTGGATAAAGAAGTGGAACGCCGGATGGAAGCCAACCGCAAACATATCAGCCTGGGCGGCTATGTCACAAACAAAGGGGCCGCCCTGTCGCTGGGATTAATCAACAAAGACTTAGAATACAAGGCCATTGCTACGGTGCCGGACTATCAGAAATTCTTTGGCGTTGGTATAGAAAAGAAATTCTAATGTTTAGTTTTTTAGGGGGACCCGCATGATCGAACTAAAAGAAATTATTATGATTTTCCTTGGCACCTTTCTAACAGTAGCTATTGGTGCCATCGGCTATTTTCTTAAAGACATTCGCTCTGACATAAAAGACAAGCTGAAAGACCAGGACAAGGCCATTAATAAAGTGGCTGATGATCTTGCGGAGTTTAAAGCCATCCTGCCAACCCGCTATGTAATGCGCGACGACTTCCTGCGTGCCGTGGCAAATCAGGATTATAAGCTGGATATGCTGGCCAAAGAAATGGGTGAAGTCAATAAAAATCTGAATAAATTGATTGGAGGACAAACTCGTGAGACCACGTGAATCCCGTGAAATACGCGGTCGTATTTTAAAAATCCTTGATGCGAACTACCCTTTTCCGGCAGGCGACCATCTTATTTCCCAAATTCTCACCGATGCCCGGTATTGTTGTTCTCCTGCCGAAGTCGAAACGCATCTCACCTACCTTTCGGAAAAAGGATACTTGGAAACTGAGAAAGTGAAAAGCGAAGAACTGGGAATTACTCGTATCTTGGCCAGACTGACAGCGGCAGGCAAAGATTTGCTGGAAGGCAGCATCCCTGCCGACCCGGGTGTGACGCTCTAAATGGCCAAAGATCGTCGGCGGCACAGTAAAATTACAAGTATTCTGCCTGCGGAACTGGTTGAAGCCATTAACAGAAGGTTAGTGGCTGGCGATACCTACCAGCAAATTACCGAATTTATCAATAAAGCCGGACATGACGTCAGTATGTCAAGCGTAGGCCGTTATGGGAAAGACTTCCTGTCACGCTTGGAAAGGCTGCGTATTGTAAAGGAACAAGCCAAAGCCATTGTTACCGATACCAAGGACGGCCCGGCCACCGAATTGGCCGAAGCATCCAATCAACTAGCCTTGCAAAAAATCATGGAATATTTGATGAAAGTCGACACACTGGACGGCTCTAAAGCAACCGAAGTGTTTAAGGCACTCGCTCTTTTGCAGCGGGCGAATGTACAGGTTGAAAAACTGAAACTTGACTACAACCGGGGTATTGACGCCGCAAGCGAAAAAATTAAAGCGGCTTTGAAAGAGGAACTGGCCAGGGAGCCGGAACTGATTGCCCGCTTGTCTGATATGGTCGATGCGGTGGCGGAAGAGGTAAGGCAGAAATGAAAATACTGGCTGATCTAGGGATAAGAAAGCAAAAAAAATATGAGCGCTTTTCCGATTTTCTCCAGCGGGAAGTATACACCGACAACGGCATTTACTCCTTTGACCGTCACCAGGTATTCCGGCAGATTGTGGAAGACATTGACAATGTATTTTTGAAAAACCAGGAAGATGTGGAACTGTCCAACCTAAAAGGAGCGCAGATCGGCGCTTCGACTATCGGCATAGGCACCAGCATGTACATTCCTTCGCAAGGCGGGTTAGATGTTGGGTACTTTCTTCCTACTGACAAATTTGCCGAACGGTTTGACCAAACCCGCTTTACTCCGGCCATCCGGAAAAACACCTATCTCCAGGAATTAATGCGCGAAGGCAAATTTAAAGGAGCCAATCATAAAGGGTTAAAGGAATTTCGCGGTCACTTTCTATATACGTTAGGTCTTTTTGATATAAAAAATGCTATCTCCATTCCTTTGGATTGCAACCTTTATGATGAAGTAGACATCCTGCCGGAAGAAAACATGGAATGGTCGTATGACCGTATTGCCGCCAGTGACATCCGTTTTCGCTATAACTTCTCCGTAGGCATGATGCCGGGACTGGGAATTGACGCGAAATATCAAGACGGCTGCCAATACATCTGGAATGTGAAATGTCCGGCGTGCGGCAAGGATAACCAGGTGCTGGAAGACCTTTTTCCTGCCTGCATCCGTAAAGTCAATGACCGCTGGGAACGGGTCTGCATACGTTGCGGCAAACCCTATGACGTCGAAACAGCAGGCCGCTGGGTGGCCCAATATCCCAACCGGATTAAAGAAGGAAAACTGAGTTACCGTCTGCCGCAGCTTATTGTTCCGGCCATTTCTCTTTCCTACATTATGGACCAATGGGATAAAGCGACAAAGAAAAAATCCCGCAAGGCCAAATTCAACTGCTCTACATTAGCCAAACCTGATGGCGGCGATATGCAGCCCATCACGGAAATGGTGCTCAATTTTAATCGCGGTGAACATAGCCTATGTTATTTTCGCAGTGCAAATCCGGTCTTTGCCGGTGTCGACTGCGGTGACATGGCGCATTTTGCGGCATATGAACGCCTGACAGACAGCAGAAAAAAGTGGATTTGGTTTGAAGAACTGGACTCTGACGAAATGGTGCAGCGGATTGAGGAACTTTGGACCAAATTAGGCATTACCGCTTTAGTCTGCGACTCTAAGCCTTTACGAACGGAGGCCCGCCGGATTGCTTACGCCCATCCCCGCAAAGTTTGGCTGCAGGATTTTTCAGGAACCGAATTACAGGAAGAGACTGCCGAACATCAAGGAAAGCAGTTTCAGCGCGTTACCGTCGACCGGGACGACTCGCTGGAAGAATTTTGCGACCTGTTTTTAAACGAAGCGCAGCCCATAATGCTGTTACCGACCAAGGGGGCTGAATATCCTCCGATACTGGATACCGTGGACGTGCATCTGAAAAACTTGCGGAAAGAAAAAATTCTGGATGCAAAAGGCAATACCATATATCGCTTTTTGAAAGGGGTTGCCAATCACTTTGGCATGGCGATGAACAGCGCCACAATTGCGGAGTACCTGTCCATCGGCAAAACCTTACTTGCAGGCCCGGTTGAATATCAAAGCGTACAACACCGCCGCATAAGGCAGAAAGGAGCGTACTGACTTGATTCTTGACCACAACGGCAATCCTATCACGACACAAAACAAGCGTCCGGACACCCGCGAAATTGCCGTGGCAACGGTCCGGGATAAATACAGTTCCTATCCATCAAGTGGCCTGACACCCGAACGCCTGGCGCGTGTTTTAAAGGAGGCTGACCAGGGTGACATCTACCGGCAAGCGGAACTGTTTGAAGAAATTGAGGAGAAGGACCCGCACCTATTTTCGGTTATGCAAACCCGCAAAAACACGGTGCTGGGGCTTGATTGGGAAATTATCGCCTATTCCGACGACGAACGCGACCAGGAAATCGCCAAATTTGTAGGCAACATTTTATATAATCTCCAGGACTTTGAAGATGCCATATTAGACCTGTTGGACGCTATCGGCAAAGGATTTTCCGTCAGTGAAATCATGTGGGCCATTGAGGACGGCGCTGCTGTTCCCATTCATCTAAAATGGCGGCACCAGAAGAAATTCCGCTATGACCAACTGGACAACCTTCGCCTGCTTACCGAGGAAAACCTGTCTACCGGCATTGAGATACCGCCCAATAAATTCATTATCCATCAATACAAGGCCCGCAGCGGCAGTCCGGCCCGCGCCGGTGTATACCGGGTATGCGTCTGGATGTATTTATTTAAAAATTTTACAGTAAAAGACTGGGTCGCCTTTGCCGAGGTCTACGGCATGCCGATAAGGTTAGGCAAATATGAACCGGGCACCAGCCAGGAAGAAAAAAACGCCCTGCTGCAGGCTGTACTGCAAATAGCCAGTGATGCCGCCGGTATTATATCCAAAAACACGGAAGTGGAATTTATCCAGGCCATTAAACAAGACGGCGACGTCTTTAAAAATCTGGCGCAGTTTTGCAATACGGAAATATCCAAGGCCGTGCTGGGTCAAACCATGTCCAGTGATATTGGCGACTCCGGCAGTTACGCCGCATCCAAAACACACGCCGAAGTCCGCCAGGATATTTTGGAAAGCGATTGCAAGGGCGTTAGTAAAACCATCCGGCGCGACCTCATTCGCCCGCTGGTCCTCTTTAACTACGGCGACGATAAGCGCCTGCCGTACCTGAAATTCCATTATGAAAAACCGGAAGACCAGGAAAAAGAAGCTACGAAATACAAAACGCTGGCGGAAATCGGCCTGCCTCTTGCTACCGAGCACCTATATGAAAAGTTCGGCATTCCGAAACCGGAAACCGGGCAAGAGCTTTTGGCTCCGCTGATGCAAGGCGGCAACCTGTTTCCATCTAAAGCATCCCTGCAAGTTTTTAAAAAGCCTCCGGATATGGTCAGTTCACAGCGAACGATAGATGACCTGGCCGATCAACTGCTGGTGAACGGTGCGCCGATCATCGAAAAGCTGCTTAGTCCCTACATGGCGGCCATTCAGGACGCCAATGACCCGGAGGAACTAAAAGAAAGGCTGCTGGCCATCTATGCCAAACTGGACACAACCGAATTGCAGGAACTGCTGGCGGAGGGCATGTATGTAGCCGACCTGTTTGGCCGGTGGTCCGCTCATGAGTGAGATTGCATTAAAACCTTTAAGTCCCCTGGAAGCCATTGAATACTTTCGCGACAAGATTGTCCTAACGCCTGCCCAATTCTACCAACTAAAAAGGCAGGCCATGGTCAACGCCTTCACGGCGGCGGAAATCACTTCCCTGGATGTTCTCAATGATATTTTTGAAGAACTGGCCAAAGCCCTGGAAAGCGGCGCAACTATGAAGGACTTTCGGGAAGCCATTAACGAGCGTATGGAAAGCCGGGGCTGGGTTGGCCTTACCCCCTTCCGTGCCGATACGATATTCCGTCAGAACACGCAAACGGCCTACCAAGTAGGCCGCTGGAAGCAAATGACCGACCCGGCGGTTATGACCGACCGGCCCTATGGCGTATACAGCGCGGTCATGGACAAGGATACCAGGGACACGCACCGGGCCGTGCATGGTGAATGCCGCCGCCTGGATGACCCGTTCTGGGATACGTGGTATCCTCCTAACGGCTTTCGCTGCCGCTGCAGCGTCCGGACGCTGTCCCAGCGCCAAGTAGACAAGCAAAAAGTCAAAGTATCTACCGGCTCCTGGCAGAGGCTGATTGAGCCACCGGGAAAACCCGCCCGCCAGCTTATTCCGGACCCTGGCTTTGACTATAACCCAGGGAAAGAAGCCTACCAGCCGGACCTTTCCAAGTACACCAAACGGCTGCGCGATGCTTACGAAAAGCGGCAGCGGGAAAAGGCCAAGGCTTAACATACTATTTTGCCCCAAAATCGCTTAAAAAATACACCACCTAACCAAATATACCGGCGATATTTTTTAAACGAAATTAAAGGGCATTTAAAGGAATTTAAAAGGGGTTTAGTTAGGAGGTGAATGTCTATGAATGTCCATATCATGAAAAGCGACCCTGAAAGCAATAAAATTCTGGCTTTTTTCGCTCTCTCTTCCGGAAGCGGACAGCCTGTGGGCAATACCATCCAACTTCTTCCTTACGGCTGGGTTGAAACCGACAAAGGAAAATTCCTGGTGGACGATACCGCCATGAATATGATTATGCGGACGTTTGCCGCCAAGAAAAATGACACGGTGATTGACTACGAACACCAGACCTTAAAGGATGTCATTGCACCGGCAGCCGCCTGGATTAAAAAGCTGGAAAACCGGGGCAAAGACGGGCTGTGGGGGGAAGTCGAATGGACGCCAAAAGCGCAGGAGTTTATACAAAACAAGGAATATCGCTACTTGTCCCCTGTCATTTTTGCGCGAAAATCCGATGGCCGAGCCGCTATCCTACATTCGTGCGGCCTGACAAATACCCCCGCAATCGACGGCATGGAGCCGATTGCAAATAAAGAAACGGAGGCAAACAGTATGGATGAATTACTGAAAATGCTGGCAGGACTTTTAGGTCTGCCGGAAACCGCTACCGAAGAGGAAATCAAGGCAGCCATTCAAGAGCTAAAAAGCAAAGTGGAACAAAGCGGCCAACTCGTGGCCAACAAAGAAGTGCTTTCCCTGTTGGACCTGCCGGAAACGGTCAGCCTGGCCGATGTGAAAGGCCGGATTATCGCCTTGAAAAATCCGTCCGGCTATGTGAGCGCCCAAGAGTTTAAGGCCCTGCAGGACAAACTGGCGGCCAAAGACCGCGACGACCTGGTGGGTATGGCCATGAAATCCGGCAAAGTCGCCCCGGCGCAAAAAGCCTGGGCCGAGCAATATGCTCTGAAAGACCCGGAAGGATTTAAGGCGTTTCTGAAAGATGCCCCGCCTGTGGTGCCGGTCGGTCCGGAAATTGCGGGCGGCGAAACCCAACGCAAACAGCAGGTGGATGAGCTGCAGCTCTCCGTCAATAAAGCGCTGGGCATAACCGAGGAAGCTTTTAAAAAATTCGGAGGTGAAGAATAATGGCTGCTCTAACACGTGACCGCAACACACCGGAACGCGAAGGGAAAATCTTAGTGCTGCCGATGGCCGCGGCCACTACCATTTATGCCGGTTCCTTGGTGGTCATTAATGCCGACGGATTTGCGGCCCCCGGTTCCACTGCCGCCAATGTGAAAGCGGCTGGCCGGGCGGAAGAATACCGCGTAAACTCAGGTAACGCCGGGGAGGAAACCATAAAAGTACGGCGCGGGGTTTTCAAATTTGCCAATACGGAAGTGGACCCGGTGACTGCCTTGTTATCCACCTGCTATATTGTGGACGATCAAACGGTGGCGGGCACCAATGACGCAGGTCAGCGAAGCGCTGCCGGGAAGGTCCTGGCTATTGAGCCGGACGGCGTCTGGGTCGAAGTTCTCTGATTACAATACGAAAGGCGGTACAAATATGATTGTCAATTCACAAGCCCTGCAAACCATTTATAGAGGCTATAAAGTCATTTTCAATGAGGTTTTTGCCGGAACCAAGCCGCAATATGAAAGAATTGCCACCGTCGTTCCCTCTAAGACCAAAAGCGAGGAATACGGCTGGCTAGGGTCCTTTCCCCGCATGCGGGAATGGATTGGGGACCGGGTCATTAACAGCCTGGCTGCCCATGGATACACCATCAAAAATAAATCCTGGGAGGATACCGTCGAAGTCGACAGAGACGATGTCGAGGACGACACTTATGGCGTCTATATGCCCATGATTAGGGAATTAGGGCGCAGCGCCGCCACACACCCGGATGAGATCATATTCGGCCTTCTGGGCAGGGGCTTTGTTGAACTCTGCTATGACGGCCAGTATTTCTTCGACACCGATCACCGCGATGGGGACGGCCCTATTCAGTCCAACATGGGTACGCTGGCGCTGTCCCCCGCGTCCTATTCCGCCGCCCGCGCGCAAATGATGAGTTTGACCGATGCTAACGGAGCGCCGCTGGGTATTTCTCCTAATTTACTGGTGGTTCCGCCCCAGCTTGACGAGACCGGCAGAGGCATTTTACTTGCCGAACAGATTAGCGGCACTACAAACACCCTGAGAAACACGGCGGAATTATTAACGGTTCCCTGGCTGGCCAAAAATCCCAAGGCATGGTTTTTGCTTGACACCAGCCGGGCCATAAAGCCCCTTATCTTTCAACAGCGTAAGAAACCGGAATTTGTTTCCATGGACTCGGTTAGCGACATGAATGTGTTCATGCAGAAAAAGTTTTTATATGGCGCGGACTGCCGGGACAATGCAGGTTTTGGCTTGTGGCAGCTTGCCTTTGGCAGCACCGGCGAAAACGCCTAATGGCACAAAACAAGGAGGATATATTTCTATGGCAATTTTGATTGCAAGCAAACGCGACGGCTTCCGCCGTGCTGGGATTGAACACCCCAGCACGCCCACCCTGTACGCGGACGACCGCTTTACGCCGGAACAGTTGACGGCCCTGGAGAAGGAACCTATGCTGATTGTCCACCATGTGGCGGATAAACCAGAAGGCGTCAAGGCGGCTGAAGCCCCGCCGCCGGAAGAAGCCAAAACGGAAAAACCGAAAGATGCCAAAAAAGACAAAGCAGCCAAAGCGGAGGCGGCTCATAAAGAGGAAACCCCGGCCAAGGATGAAGCGCCTGCAGGTGATGCCTGATGTACTGCACGATTGACGACCTAAGAAAACAGTCGTCAGATGAATTTCTCAACCGCTGCACTGATGACGCAGGAAGCGGAGAAATTGACCAGTCTATCGTGGATGAAAAGATCATGGATGCACAAACGGAGATTGACTCCTATTGCCGGGCGCAGTACCCGGTTCCTTTCCAGGTGGTGCCCGGCCTGGTACGGAAACTGGCGGTGGATATTGCTTTATACCATCTCATGTCCAGGCGCGGCTTTGATGAAGAAAGCGCGGACGCTATTTTAGTGAAGCGCTACCGCGACGCAGTAAAAATACTGGAAAACCTGGCAAAAGGCATTGTCACCATCGGCCCGGCAGTCGCCGGTGCGCCAACCCCCCAGCCGCAGCAGGCCACCATCATTTCGCCGCCCCGGCGTTTTTCACGGACCAGCATGGAGGGCTTTTAGTGGGCCTGACCTTGAGCGATGATTTTGCCGAATTGAAAAAAGACCTGGCGGCGCTTTCCGATATAGACCCGGAGGGTCTGAATAAAAAAATAGGCGAAGTCCTGGTGTCCTCAACCAAGCAGCGTTTTGAGGATGAAAATGCCCCGGATGGAACAGACTGGCCCAAATCCATCCGGGCCGCGTCCAGCGGCGGGCAAACCTTATCTGACAAAGGCCACCTGAAAAACTCTTTCAGCTACCAGGCCAGTTCTGAGAATGTCGAAATGGGCACCAATATCAAGCACGCCCATGTCCATCAAGACGGCATGGAAATCAAGCGGAAAACAGCCAAGTACCTTCGTTTCCAAATTAACGGCGGCTGGGTAAAAAAGAAAAAAGTCGTCATTCCCAAACGACCGTTTTTAGGCATTAGTGATGATGACATGGAAGAAATCGACGGCACCATTGTTGACCATTTAGAAGGGAGATTGCCATGATAACAGCGGTTAAGCCCATATTGAAACAAACGCTGACAGCCATGAACGTCGCCCCTGTATATACGGATGCCGAAGATGAAGGAAAATTCAAGGGCGTAAAATATGCCTGGATTTATGAGGTAGACCCGGAACGGGTCAGCCGGGACGGCGATACCATTACGGCCAGGGACGACGGTTTTTACCTCCGGGAATACGAACTGCGGCTGAAAGTGGGCATCCGACTTGTAGCCCGTACCGAGCCGGAGGCCCACGAACTAAAAAGCCATTTTTTGCAGGCACTGGCCGCCGTTCCATTTATTCCCGACCCGCAGGGCTTCCCCATCGAACTAAACGTTTTAACAGCGGAATGCATCGCTGACAAAAGCATTCTGAAAACCGGCAGCGGTTATGAATTTGTTATAGAAGCACTCGGCGGCATTTACCGGCCCGCTGACCCGGCTCTGGCCGACCCCTGGGTACAGGCGCTTTGTGTATGGACGAAAGCCCTGCTGCCTGCGCCCTGGCGCATATATGAATTCTATCCCATGGGCAGGCCGGACATGACCCTTTACTGGCAAGTCTCCAGCGTGGACGTGGAGGAAAAAAGCCTATCCGCGTATACCGTCCGTAAGAAACTGACCGGCCATATTTTCGCTAGGAATGACATGGCCGCCTGGGCCGCCCTGGCCATTGCGGAAGGCTTGCAAAAGGACTTTAAACTGCCTTTAAATGCCGAACAAAAACGCTTTATGACGGTTCACAAGCCGGAAGTCAATATCAGAAATAGCCCGGTGACCAGCGGCCAGGTATCCGTGACGCTCATCCGCAATACGGCGCGACCGACGGAAGACGTTCCGAAGATTGGCGGCTTCTCCATCGCCGGAAACTTACAGGAGGTATGACAGTATGGCAAGTAAAGAAACGGCTTCAAAGACCACACCGGAACAAGAGTATGCGATGGCTGAACTGAAAGCGAATGCCCCGCTGTTGTTTGGTGTACAGCCCGAAGTCATTGACGGGGCATTGTACAACAACCGGAAACAAACATTCAGTGTTTCGGAAATGAAAAAATTGATTGATACATTCTTAGAAAAGAAGGTGAAATAATGCCTGGAGGAACATGGTCCGTTACTGAATTGCCGGTACTGCCTGGTTTATTTCTCAACTTTCAGGCGGCAGCGCTGGCTGCCATTCAAACCGGCGCGCGCGGCACCGTCATTTTGCCGGTCAAGGCGCACTGGGGGCCGGTCGGCAGCTTTGAAACCATCACCAGTGAAAACGACTTGTTGAACAAGTATGCCGCAGCCGAAGATAAAGACGGTTCAACCGTATACAATACCGTACGCATGACATTACTCGGCGGCGCAAACAAAATTCTGGCTTACCGTCTGGCGGATACCAATGCCAAACCGGCCTCCCTCATTCTCAAAGATACCAGCACCACACCGGCTGACGCAGTTAAGCTGACGGCAAAATACCCCGGCGCACGCGGTAACGCCTTCCGGGTAACAGTGCAGGCCAACATTACGGACAATACCAAACAAGACCTGAAACTGTACGAAGATGCCACTTTGTTAAGAACCTTCACCTTTCCCGCCGGACAGATAGCGGACGCGATCACCACAATTAACAATGATGCGGCCAATGTATGGATTGTCGCGGAAAAGATCGACGACAGCGGCACGCTGGCCGCCGTATCCAGCCAGGCATTGACTGGGGGCAATAGCGGCATTGCCGGAATTACGGCAGCCGACTATACCAAAGCCATGAATGCCTTTGAAACGCAAACCTTTAACATCATGAGCCTGGACGGGATTACGGACCCGGCCATTCAAACCAGTGTAACTTCTTGGACGGTGCGCATGCGCAACCAGGGCAAAGTCATGATTACAGTCATGGGCGGACCGGCAGCCGACGATGTAGCAGCCGACGCGGTACAAAAAGCCATTGCCAGAACAGCAGGCTTTAACCACGAAGGCATTGTCAACGTAGGCACCGGCACGGTACTGGACGGCGTAACCTATTCCAGCGCCCAAGTTGCTCCCTACGTGGCCGGGTTGATTGCCGGGCAAAAATTGTCCGAGTCGACCACTTATGCAGCATCGCCGTTTGACGATGTAACCCGGCGCTGGACGCGAACCGAAATGGAAGATGCGGTCAGAAACGGCGTGTTTATCTTCTTCCATGACGGCAGAATTGTGAAACCCTTACGCGGCATTAACTCCCTCATTACCCTGCGGCAGGGACAAAATAATTCCTTTAAGAAAATCAGGGCCATTCGTGTTCAAGACGCGATCAACAGCGACCTGCAAACGGCTGCCGAGGACAATTATATCGGTAAAATCAACAACACCGAGGAAGGCCGCCTAGCGCTCATTGCCGCCTGCAAACAATACATGGAAGTACTTACCCAGGGCGGCGTCATTGAGGCGACCGGCTGGGACGTGTATCTGAATCCGGCCTATTACGGCGCCAGCGCCACCATTACGCCGGAACCGGACCAGGTATTCATGAATTGGACGGCCCGTTTAACGGACGTCATCGAGCAAATATTCGGCACCTTCCTGGTGCAATAAGGGGGTGTAATAGATGGCGGGATTTGATAGCGCGAATGTCATCAACGGCCACTATGGTTCCATCTATCATGAAGGTTCCTGGATGACCAATTTTAATAAAGCCAGTGCGAAAGTGGATATACAAAAGGCTGAACTGAAGCTGTCCGGCGACCGCTGGGTGCGGCATAAAGTTCTTTCCCTCAAAGGGACCGGCAGCATATCCGGCTACAAAGTAACCAGTGAACTAATTCAATTCAATGCGCCGGTGGCCAACAACCGCAACAAGTCGGTACGAACGGAACTGATTTATAAGCTGGACGACCCCGAAGCGCTGGGAATGGAACGTATTCGGCTAATGAATGTCATGTTTGACTCGATTAATCTGGCCGACTGGGAAGCCGGGAAAGAAGTTAGCGAAGAATGGCCCTTCACTTTTGAAGGCTTTGAACTCTTAGACCCGATTGAAGAGTAACCAATAACGACTGGAGGCATAGACAATGGCAAACGAAGAAAAGGTAAACGAGGAAAACTCCCTGCTTGAACTGACCGACGAAGAGATATTACAAAAATTGCTGGAAGTGGACAGCGTGCCTGAACGCACGGTATCCCTGAAACGGCTGGGTATTCCGGTCACGCTCAAAGCCCTGACCGGCAAACAGATTTATAACATCCGTGAACGCAGCATGATTACGGTCAAGACCAAGCGTGGCCGTTCCAGGGAACTGGATGATGAAGCCTTTAACTGCGGCCTGATTGCTGCAGCCACCGTTAAACCAAACTGGGGAGACGCCAAACTTTTAAGTAAGTTCCGTGCTTCCGGCCCGGAAGAAGTGGTCAAACGCCTTTTGCTTGGCGGAGAGGTTGCGCAATTAAGCGACCTGGTGCTGGAAATCTCTGAATTTAACACGGAACTGGAAGAAATAAAAAACTAATCCGGGGCGGCGGCCTGGCGTGGACAATCCATGGCTTGTTCGTTCGCCATCATGTTCTCCCCGGTGTGTTTTGGCAACTGCCGCGTGGTCAACAACTTTTCATGGCCGCCAGCCTTGAAATTGAAATTGAGGACGAACAAAAACGACTGGAGGAGTTGAAAACTAAGAATGGCTGCTGAAGGACGTTTTTACCGGCTGAGTATTCTAGTTGACCTCCAGGACCGCATGCAAAGCGCCATGGAAAAAGTCACTGGGACGGCGGAACGGTTTGAACAGAGGCTGAAAAACACCGCCCGCGCCGCCCAAATGCTGGACAGGCAAAAGATTGCCCCGGTATTGGAAGGCCGGGACCGGCTGACCACTAGGCTGAAAACGGTCGCCTCATCCCTGCGCAGTCTGACAACAACAGCCTGGACGGTCACGCTGCGGGCCAAAGATGAAGTTTCCCGGATAACCAATAAAATCGGCAGCGCTTTAAGCAGCCCGCTGGGAATGTTGGGTATGGGAGCCGCGACGGTGGGCGCTGGCGGCCTGATGCTAAACAGCGCCGATAAGGCCATGGATTTTGAAGCCCAACTGTCTAGTATCAAGGCGCTGACCGGCGCAACCAGCGAAGAAATGGAGCGCCTACGGGCGCTTTCCCTAAAACTGGGCGCTGACACCAAATACAGTGCATTAGAGGCGGCGCAGGGTTTTGAAGAGCTTTTAAAGGCGGGTTTAAGCGTCGGACAGGTGGAAAACGGCGGCGCAGAAGCGGCTTTAAATCTGGCTACAGCGGGCGCGCTAGACTTGGCGGAAGCGGCGGAAATCATGTCTACAGCCATGAATGCCTATAAATCCGACAACTTGAGCGCGGCCCAGGCGGCCAATATTCTGGCCGGTACAGCCAACGCCAGCGCCACGGGCGTGTCCGAACTGAAATTCTCGCTGGCTGCCGTGTCGGCGGTCGCCAGCGGCGTCGGCATGAGCTTCCAAGATGTCAACGTGGCCCTGGGCCTCTTCGCTAACAACGGCCTGAAAGGTTCTGACGCGGGCACATCGTTGAAAACCATGTTAATGAACCTCATTCCTGACACGAAAAAGGCGATAACGGAATTTGAACGCCTGGGCCTGATGACAGAACAAGGGACAAGCGCCTTTTTCAATCAGGAAGGGCATTTGAAGTCACTGTCGGAAATCTCCGAGCTATTGCAAAAGTCCATGGCGGGCATGACCGACGAAGAACGGCTGCTGTCCATGCAGACCATGTTTGGTTCTGATGCCATCCGGGCCGCGAACATCCTGTATAAAGAAGGCGCGGACGGCGTTAGAAAGTTCACCGATGAAATGCTGAAAGTGACGGCGCTAGACGTAGCGCGGGAGAAAATGAATAATGCCAAAGGTGCCATTGAGCAGCTGGCCGGGTCGTTTGAGACCGCGCAAATTCGCGTCATGACCCCGTTTCTCCCGCTTGTCACCAGAATTGCCAACGGTATCGGCGATTCGATCGACAGCGCGACGGACGCCCTTGTGTCCCGCGCCGAGGAAGTGGCGGGCCAGATCGGCGGCTTCCTGGATGAACTGGCCAGTGATGAAAAATTCCAGGCCATGGACTGGGGCGACAAAATTGTCTATGTCCTGGACCGCATGATCGCCGCCGTAGATACGTGGTCAAGCGGCCCAGGCGGTGAACAGCTGGGCAAGGTAATGACCAAGCTGGCGGAAATCGGCATGCGCTCCTGGATGGCCGCCCTGGGCGGCATGATGAAAGGTTCTTTGAATTCGCTTTTAAGCGGCAATATTACGGGCGCGGTCGGCCTGGCCCTGGGTGCCAATTTCCTGGGCGCTGGGTCGCTTATCAAAGGCGGCTATGGACTGGCCAAGGGCATGCTGGGACGTGGAACGGCAGCCGGTGAAGCGGCGGCCACTACGACCAGCGGCGGTCTCTGGTCCAGGATGAAGGACGTTTGGTCCACCGGCAAGCAATTGACCGGCATTGACCGGGCCTATGCGGGTTATCGTACTTCCGGGATCTTCGGCGGTGCTGCCGAAGCAGCCAGCCCCGGACTTTTAGGCCGGGCGTCCGCACAGGGATGGAACCTGCTGGGAGGCGCAATGCGCCTGGCAAAAACGCCCCTGGGCGGCTTCCTTACCAAGGCCGCCGTGCCGCTTGGCATGGCCCTGGATGCGCTGGGGGTTGCCCAGTCGGACAACAAGGTCCAGGCGGCTGGCGGAATGGCCGGACGCTGGGCTGGGGCTTTCGCGGGCGGAAAAGCGGGCGCTGCCGGAGGCGCTGCCCTTGGCACCTTGATTGCGCCGGGCATCGGCACGGCGGCGGGTGGCATACTGGGCGGTATCGGCGGCAGCGTCGCCGGATTCTTCGCCGGTGGCAAGATCGGCGAATATGTGGGAGGTTTGGCGTCACAGCTGGACTTCACGCCGGTGAAAAACAAAATTGTGGCCGCGAAAGACGAAATGTCCGCAGCAGTCAGCGCTTGGTTCGACACCTTACCGGAGCGCATTGGTTATTCGGTCGGTTACTCCCTTACCTGGCTGTCAGAACTTCCTGGCAGGGGCGCTGCCTACTTCGGGCAGCTGGTGGATGATGCAGACGCCTATGTCAGCGCCTTGCCCGGCAGGCTGGCGGCCTGGTGGACGCAAACCTACAGCGACGCTTCCACCTGGGCGGCCCAAACCGTCAACGACACGGCGGCCTGGTTCTCTTCCCTGCCCGGCAGGGCGGAAACAGCCTGGCAAGGGCTTTACCAGACCGTGGACACCTGGGCGTCAAATACCTACAATTCCGTGGTTAACTGGTTTTCGAATATACCATCCGCTATTGGCGGGTATTTTGACCAGGCTATCAGCAATGTGTCGGCAAAGGCAGGCAATCTTTGGAACCGCATGACTTCCGGATTTTCTGCCGGACAGTCGGCAGCCATGCCGGGGCACGCCGATGGCGGCATCTTTAGCACTCCGCACGTCGCGCTGTTCGCGGAGGAAGGCGCGGAAGCGGTCATTCCGCTGAACCCCAGCCGCCGCGCCAGGGCATTGGAACTTTGGATGCAGACCGGCGAAGCCCTGGGCATTACTCAATACGCGACCGGCGGCATGACCGGCGGCCTAATGGACGCCCTGGTCATCGCCCAGGATGCCATCGGCGGAATGAACGGAACGGCCACGGCGGCCCCTTACGGTTTCCCGCCAGCGCCGCAGGCAACGACCGGCGACGTGACGGTGGAAAATGTAAATATCATCAATGAAGCTGACGAAGAGGCCATGGCCTTGAAAATCGGGCGCATGATCCTGGCTGCAGCCAAACAAAAAGCGGAAAATACCGCCAGTTAGGGGGTGCGACATGTTTACTGTGGATGACTTCAAAAGCTCCCTTACCGACCGTTTAATAACGGGAAAATCTATGCAAGGCAATCTGTTTAAACAGGTTGCCGGAGACCTGGCCAAACAGGCGCTGGGCATTGCGTCACAGCCTGTTTACGAAAATCAAACGCAAATTTATTTCACTGACCCGCAAACCCAGGAAAGCCTGCAAATACCAGTGCTGCCGCCGAAAATCACCATCAAATGGGAGCGCCAGACGGAAACGGTCAACATCCTGAATTTAGGCGAAGTGGACTTCACAACCGGCAAGAAACTGCAGGAGATATCATTCAGCAGCTTTTTCCCTATCGAATACACCCCGACCTATTGCCGGTATGCTGATATTCCCGACCCGGCCACCGCGTACATGACCCTTGACGGCTGGTGCGCCGCCCAAAATACGGACTATGTCCCCGACAGGCCCGTGCGCCTGATGATTACAGGAACATCCTTGAACATCAATATGCTGGTGCTTATCTCCAACCTGGAAACCGAGGACCGGGGCGGCGAACCTGGCGACATCTATTATTCCCTTTCCTGCCGCGAGTGGCGCGAAATAAAAGTCAGAACCGAGGCCGAGCAGTACGCCAGAAACAACCGCCCCAACCCAAAACCCAAACCCAAAATAGTGCAGCAAAAGATTAAATCCGGCGACACGGTGCAAGAATTCCTGTACAAAATTGCAAAGCAGCATTATGGCAACGGCCAGGACTGGAATAAGGTTTACAACATGAATAAAGCAAAGCTGCAGGGAAACCTGACGAAAAAAGCGATTGATTTGGTGCTTTGATGATTACGCCTGGAATGATTAGCTATGACGTTGTTTTGCAGGGAAAGCACTTTTTGCGGGAAACGATCGAAAAACTCACGCTGGAAGACCGGCTGGACGAAATCGCCTGCCGGGCCACGATGGACCTGGCAGTGCCTGGCGACCAATTCACCGGGCTGCCGGTCATCCAGCCGGGGCATACCATGGAAATCATCGGCGTGCCGTTTGGCGACACACAAATCAAGCAGGTTTTCAACGCTGGCCCGGTTTGGGATGTGGAAATCGACAACCAGCGGCGGCGGCGCTGGAATATCACCATGTACGACAACAGCATTTACATGGCGAATTCCGAGGATGAATACTACTTTGCGGAAGGCACCACGGCGACCCATCGAATCAAGCAGATTGCCGCCGAATGGAATATTCCGATTTACAACCTGCCGGAAACCGGCCAGCCCTTGGCCAAGGCCATGCACCGCCCCAAAAACCTCTGGTCAATTATTTGGGAGGCGCTGCAGGAAACGGCTGAAAAAAGCGGCAAACTGTACCGGCTGCGCATGATGCCGGGCACCATCACAACAACTCCGACCTATAAATTCAAGCCCGGTGGCCTTGAACTGGTGGAACTGGGAAGCAATGACCCGGTTTGGGTGTTTGAACTTCAATCAAACCTGAAACACGTCACACAGCGCCAGACGCTGGACGGCGCGGTCACAAAGGTGAAGATAATGGGCAACGCTTCCAAAGGAAAAAGAAGCCCGGTCGTGGGCACTGTGACCGGGCAGACGGAACTGGGGACACTGCAGCAAGTGCTTTCAGAACACAAAACCACCGATACGGCAACGGCCTTGAAAGTCGCTAACAACATGCTGGCGGGCGTCCAGGAAACGGTGAGCGTAACGGGAATAGACATCAACACCATTCGCGCCGGGGACCGTGTCCACCTGGAAGGCTGGCCGGAATTGCTGGCCATCAGCGTAAAGCACGACCTGGGCACGCCGGGCAGCATGTCGATGCGGCTGGCCACGCGCGAACATATCCGGAGGCGGTATTATGCCAGACGATCCCTTTAGTGAACTTTTTGGAATGCTGCATAACCAAATGAAAGAACGCGCCCAGGCGGCGATTGACGGCAACTGGGTCACGGCGGAACTGGGGACGATGACCGACAATATGGGGCTGAAACTGGATAGATTCAAATATGTGATAGACGACTATTTATTAAGCCACCACCTGACGCTGGCCGAACCGTATATGACACAGACCGAGGTTGACGGGCACCACGCCGACCCGATCGGCGGCACGCATAGCCACCAGGTTATCACACCGCCGCAGCTGCTCCCATTACATCCGGGCGACAGGGTGCTGGCCGTGCCGGTCAACGGCGGGCAAGATTTTGTCATCGTGGCGCGGGTGGTGCCGAGGGGGTAAAGACATATGGCAAACTTATTTCCGGCCACCGCACTGCCTGACCCGCAAACCCAGGAAACCACAACCCAGGAAATCGTATTTGGCCGCAACGTGGAACTGGATTATACGCAAGAGGAATTCGTCCTCTCCCCTACTGGTCGGCAGTACAAGCTGGACGAAACGAATTCATGGGTTGAATGGTGCGTCAAGGCCCTGGCTACCCCGCGATATAAGCACCTGATTTATAGCGACAACTACGGCAGCGAGTTTGAAACCTTGATAGGCAAAAGTTATTCGCACGAAGCGGCGGAAAGCGAGATTCGGCGCATGGCCAAGGAATGCTTGCTGGCCGATAGCCGCACGGCGAACGTGGACAATTTTCAGTTTGAATGGATAGAGGACGGCGTGATTTTCGTCTGCCGGATCGTGAACGTCCGGGGAGAATCAAGGAATATAGGCGGAAAGGTGGTGTTATAGATGGAAATTCCCGTGTATTTGGACAGTACGCAAAATACCGAAGAAGCAATCCGGCAAAGAATGCTGGACCGCGTGGACGACGACATTGACAAAACCGAAGGAAGCTATGTGTGGGACGGCCTTGCGCCGGTGGCCATGGAACTGGTTTTCGTGTCTCTCCTGGCCCAGTACGTTCTGAACATGGGTTTTGCGCAAACATCCGCCGACGACTATTTGACCATGCGGGCTGCGGAACATGGCGTCATCATCCGGCCCGCCGTAAAGGCCACGGGAAAAGTTTTATTCACCGGGACGCCAGGCAGCACGGTGCCGGAAGGCTTGCTGCTTTCCACGGAGGGCGCGGAAACCGAAGATTCTTCCTCTCTCCAGTTCGTAACTACGCAAAACATAACGCTGGACGAAACCGGGCACGGCGAAGCCGCTATCGAGGCGGTGGAGGCCGGAGCGCAGGGGAACATCCCTGCCGGGCGCATTGTGCTGATGCTGGCCGACCGGCGCAACGTACAGGCTGTTACCAACCCGGAGCCGACGACAGGCGGCCTTGACGTTGAAGACCCTGAAATCTTGCGGGCCAGATATTTGGAAAAGGTCCGCCATCCCGGCACCAGCGGGAACATTGACGATTATAAACAATGGGCCAAGGAAGTCCCAGGGGTCACGGATGTGCATGTCATCCCCCTTTGGAACGGTCCTGGCACGGTAAAACTTATCGTTCTTGGCCCCAACAAACTGCCGCCGGACGCTGCTCTGGTGGCCGCAGTCCAGGAATACATCGCCCCTACCAATGGGGGCGAACGCAAAGCGCCGATCGGCGCGACTGTGGCGGTTGACGCAGCCGAATCGCTGCCGATCCAAATTGACGCCACGGTGCTGATGGACGCTTCCGCCAACATATCACTGGCGGAAATCAACGAAAACTTTACGGCTGACCTGACGGAATACCTGGCGACCATGGCCTTTCAGGCGGATGTCATCCGATACGCCCGCATAGGGTCGCTGCTGATTGAACAGACCGGCGTCGTGGACTATATTGATTTAACCATCAACGGCGGAACCGGGAATATTCCGGTAGCAAACAATCAGGTCGCGGTCGTCGGAGCCGTGGAAATCCATGTATAGCGTTCGCGGCAAGGCAATGTTTGCATATCTATCCTGGTACTACGGAAACAGCCGGATCATGCAGTCCGTGCAGGATTCCCAGGGTATCGAGATAGACGACGCAAGAACGGCCCTTGAAGAGATTCTAAAACAGTTTTATGCCGACACGGCTGACTGGGCGATCGAACGCTGGGAAAAAGAACTGGCTGTGACGCCACCGGAAAATGCGGACATTGCGCTGCGGCGCGCGCTTGTCAAAGCCAAATTGCTGCGCCCGGCCATCATGACGCCCGCGCAAATACAGGCTATCGTGAACCAGTTCGTACTTGGACAAACGGCCAAGATTATTGAAATACCGCAGACCTACACTTTCCGGATTGACATTCCCCTGGGTGACTTGCTTTGGGGCGTGGAAATGCGCCAGGCGCTGGAAGCGGCCAAACCGGCGCACCTTGGATATGCCATACGCTACACGGTATTTTCGGGCCTGGACGATGTGGCGGCCATGGACGAAGACTTCACGGCGCAGATGGCCCTTTTACTAAAAGATTATTACCCCTGGCCAGGGCTGCGGCTGGACGGCAGCTGGTCCCTGCATGACGTTTCCAAACTGGACGGAACCTGGCCGCTGGATGCCGCCAGACACCTGGACCACCGCTTGCCGGTGCCGCCAGGCGTGCGGCTTAACTCCAAAGCGGACGTGCTTGGCCCGCTCCTGATCCGGACTTCCAGCTTTCATGAAAAACCGGAAGCCAAGCGCCTTCTGGACGGGCGCTGGACGCTGGACGGGCAGCACGTCCTGGGTGACAATCCCGCGCCGATCGACGCCAGCGGGGATTTGGTTATCCGCCGGTATCGCCGGTTAGACGGCAAATGGAACCTGGACGGTGGAGATAAAAACCTTTTGAACGGGTCGTTTCCGCTGGACGGGCGCGCCGGTCTTGACGGCGGCGGCATCCGGCTGGGAATTACTCAATACGCCGATAGCATTGACGGCAAGCTGCGCCTGCAGCGCGTCGAAAAATTCAGCCCCGCAGCTGACAGGCACCCTGTTTTCCAGGAAGAAATGAACGTCACAGATCAAGGAATGGTCCTTCACCGGAAGGTTTCATTCACGGAAGAAGCGACCGGCAAGCCAGCTTTGAACGGTGAATATCTCCTGAACGGAGCGATCGCCCTGGGCGACAACTTGCTGCCGCATGAATTTGACGGCGCGCTGCAGATCATCCACGCAAAGCGTTTAGACGGCACCTGGCCGCTGGATGGCGGCGTGACGGTCCGGCTGGACGGAACCTGGATTCTAAACGGCGATAAACTTCTATATGGAGGGGGAACACGACTTGAAATTGCAAGACGAATTGAAAAATTGTAAAGGAGTGCTGGCCATATGCGTGCGAAAGCAAGGCCGCGTCATTGAACGCTGGCGGGACCACAACCTGATAGTCGACGCCGGGCGCATTCGCATGGCGGAACTACTTGGCGGCACCAAGGCGGGCCAGCACGTCACCCACATTGGCATCGGTTCCGGAACGGCGCAGGCCGACCCAGGCGACATTAACCTGGCTAACCGGACGCTGGTGCCGGTGACAGCTGTCACCGTCGATGGAAAAACAGCTCACTTCGATTTTTTCATCGGCACCGACGTGGGCAATGGAACGGCCATTCGGGAATTCGGTCTGTTCTGCGCCGATGGCACAATGTTTTCCCGGCGTGTCCGCAGCGGCACGATTGAAAAAGAACCTGACATCGAGATTGAAGGCTACTGGGAAATTCATTTTTAAGGAGGTTTAAAAATGGCCGAGCAACAGAGAAACAACCTGCCGGAAGAAGCGAAATGGGAACCCGGCATCTACCAGCTGGAGGTCACGGACCTGGCCGAAGGCGGCATCAACGGCGTTATGAACACCCAGGGCAAGGAACTGGCGAACCGAACCGTGTATCTGAAACAGCTTTGCGACCAATTGGCAGCTGCTATTCCGGGCACCGAACAATTTGACGATATCATCCGGCAGCTGGCATCCTTGGATGTCAGCAAGGTTGAGCGCCGGACGGACCACCTGGAACGCGTCGTCGGCGACCTGGCCCTGGCCCTGGATGCAAACATGATGTATCCGGATGCCGACGCCCTGGTGGTGGAAAACTTCGACAATCCTGACCAGGTGGACATGATGGAAGCGCAAGTCATTTCCGTGGTTTCCGGCGATGATTCCATCGACCTGGTGGACAGCACCGGCATTGTGATTGGTGCGTATTACATGCTGACTGACGGCGAGAACCAGGAAACAGTTAAAACCAAGTCGCTGCATGTGGCTGGCGACACGCACCGGGTGATTCTGGAAACTCCTGTCGTGAATCAGTATGTATCGGGCCGCGCCAAATTGTACCGTTCTTCCGTGGCGATATACGACGGAAAGGCATGGGGCGGCGGCAATATCAAAACGGACATGTGGACACCGGGCGAAACCTGGAAAGGTTCCACGACGGCCCAGCCGGTTAGCGCCGCCGTGGCCTATACTTCACAAAGCGACTTCACCGTCACCGGCGCGGTGTTTGAAAACGGCAAATTGATTTTGGGCAGTGAATCTATTGGCATTGCGCTGGTTGCCACGGGCGGCGGCGCTGGTACTTGGCAGCAAGTTAATGCGGGAGGCGACAATAAATAATGGCATTAGATAAAGCGTTCTTTGATAAAACCTATCCCTGGGCCGGAATAAAGACCGAAACCATCGACGGGCAGGAAATGGTGTTCATCCCCAAATTCTATTACAAAACAGGCGTGGCACCAGTCGGCAGCCAGCAGGCCGGGAAGAAGTGCTGGTGGGTTGTTGACCGCCCGATCGCCGGATATCGCATACACCCCGCCTTTATGAAAGACGGTGCGGAAATTCCCGGCTTTTGGGTCGGCGCGTATGAATGCTCTGTTGACGCTGGAGCCAGCAGCAAGGCCGCGTCCGTATCCGGCAAATCCCCGCTGGTTTCCATCGACTTCCCGACGATGCAGAACCGCTGCACCGCCAGAAACGTCAGCGGGCAAACCGGCTGGCACCTGTGGAATATCTACGAATTGGCCGCCACACAAATGCTTTGCCTGATTGAACTGGGATCGCCGGATGTGCAGGCCAAGATTGGCAGCGGCAACAGCAACAGTTCCGCCGCCGTGGCCACCGGGTCCACCAATGCGAAATGGCGCGGTATCTCCGAGCTTTGGGGCAATGTCTGGCACATGGTGGACGGCCTCAAAGGCAGCGGCACAACCATTCAAATCCTTGACCGCCTGGGCAATGGCACCTATATAAACACGGGCGTGGCTGCTCTTTCGGCGGCGCATGGCTACCCCAAAGAAATGATGGACACGTCGGGCAGCGGGTTTGACTTCAACGACATATTTGTGCCGAAAAGCATTGACCAGACGGCAAGCAATGGAACCTTTGGTGACTATTACTGGTATGCCGTCAGTGACTTTGTTTGCTATCACGGTGGCTACTGGGGTTACGGGGCCTACGACGGGCTGTTCTGCTTGAACCTCAACGGTCCCGCGTCGTACTCCAACGTCACCTTAGGCGGTCGCCTCGCAAAGGTGTAGTCTGAATTCTGTAAACTGATACCTGTATTTCCGGGCGATAGCACGGAACGCACTTTGAAAATTGGTGGATTGAATGGCAATGGAAGAATTGAAATTGTTAACTCGCTTGGAGGAACTTGACCAATATAGTCACATCGTCCTCCAACAGTATCCGAAGCATGAAAAGTATGTACTGGCCACGCAAATCCGTCAAACGCTGGCCGAGCTAATTCATCAGACGATCCGATGCGCAAAACGGTTTCACAAAAAGACAAGCCTGCAGGACATGGACATAGAGGTCGAATACCTGCGGGCCTTGATCCGGAAAAGCCACGCACTAGGGTACATCAATATCCACCGTTACGAAGTTTGGATCGGACACGTCAATGAAATCGGCAAAATTGTTGGCGGCTGGATAAAGGCCACGAAGTAAAGTTGTTTCTAGGGCAAGACTTTATAACGGTGGCAACTGGGATAACGGGGCCTACGACGGGCTGTTCTGCTTGAACCTCAACAATCCCGCGTCGTACTCCAACGTCAACATAGGCGGTCGCCTCGCAATTTACATTTTTGGCCAGAAGTTGGGCATCTTACGGGAACCCATCCAGCGCCAGTAATTTGGGAGTCTTGTCCTTCCCTGCAAGGGAAAACATCAACAAAACAGGGCCACAAGTAAGCCAAAGCCTAAAGCGGTCCTGAATTCTCTGAATCCAGGAAGAAGATGGAAAATGCCTAAAACCTACTCGCAGCTTTATGAACGAATAACCAGTTTTGAAAATCTTTATCTGGCGTATTGCGAAGCCAGGCGCGGAAGGCGTTATCGCGGGGACGTTTTGCGGTTCCATCAAAAGCATGAAGAAACACTGTTAAATCTGCGCCAGGAATTAAAGACGAAAACCTGGCAGCCCGGCCCTTACTGGGAATTTCTATGCACGACCGAGGTTAAAAGGCGGGTCATCCATGCCCCGGCCTTCATTGACCGGGTCGTACACCACGCCCTGGCCAACGTAACAAGGCCGCTATTTGAAAAGAAATATATCTTTGACAGTTATGCGACTATTAACGGCAAAGGCACCCACAAAGCGGTCTGCCGCGTACAGGAATTCCTGCGCCGGGCCGGGGCGTCGTGGGGCACGGTTTACGTGCTGCAATGCGACATATCAAAATATTACCCCAGCATGGACCACGACGTACTGATGGAACAAATTCAAAGAACCATCCGGGATAAAGATGTTTTATGGTTGTGGCGTCAAATCATTGCCGGATTTAACGACGACACCGGCAAGGGGCTTCCGATCGGGGCCTTGACTAGCCAGATAGCGGCCAACATATACCTGAATGCCCTGGACCACTTTATTAAAGAATGCATGCAGGTAAAGTATTACGTCCGGTACATGGATGACTTCGTGCTGCTGGGACCGTCGAAAGAATATCTTTGGAACGCGCTGGCTGATATTAAGTGGATGCTAGAATGCCACTTGAAACTGAAACTAAACCCTAAAACAAAGATTTACCCGGCCTCTCGCGGCGTCGATTTTGCCGGTTATCGGACTTTCACCACTCATAAGCTGCCGCGCAAAAGAAACATCAAGGCAGCGAAAAAGCGTTTCCAGCATTTAAGCAAGCTGTACAGCAAAGGCATGGCTTCACTGGACCGGGTGAAAGCAAGCGTCATGTCCTTCCTGGGATACGTGAAGCATTGCCAGGCCCGGCGCACAACAATTTCCACCCTGTCCAGATTAACCCTAAAGAAAAAAGGAGGACCATTCAATGGCAAAGACAGCCCTGGTACTTACGACGAATATCAGCCAGATTGACTGCTCCCAAATGTCAACCATTACCGGCCTGGCGATCGTGTCCACCGAACCCGCCAACACAACGACAAAATACGCATTCAAGGCGGCATCCGGAGCATGGAGAAGATGGAACACAACATCGTCGGCATGGGAAAACCTTCCCACCCAGGAATTAACGGCCACCAGCCTATTGACGGAAGGCAACACAAAAGCGGAACTGCTTGCTGTTGCGGTGGCCAATCTGCAATGGCTGGCCGGTGCAAAAAATGACGCTGCAGTCGCTTTGACAATGACCGACGCAGCCACGGAGCCGCCCAGCGTAACGTCAATCACGGCCAGCGGTACGACCGCCAGCACGGTGTATGAAAAGGTCATAACGTCCGACAGTATCACAATTACATCGGTAGACAGCGCGGTCGATATTCTGGACATCAAAGTCGAAAAAACGGAAGTGGCCGGTGGCACCGTCCAGGTCAAGGCATCCATTCAGGGAAATGACAATAGCTGGAGCGACTGGCGGACAGTCGAAAATTATGTGACTACTCCGGCGACGGAAGCCAAAGCCATCAAAATACAGGCCACCTTAACCGCTCCCACCATTAACGTGTCGCAGGCATCCCTGGCCAGCGTATCCGTCAAACACAGAACCGACAATGTGGCCGTATTTGCCGAAGGCACCGGCACCTGCGTGACCAAAACGTATAACTTCATCCGGGAAATGCAGCGCGCCCACCTGATGGTTAAAAGGCCCGTGGTGCCGGACACTGAAATCAAAGCCTATATTTCCCTGCGGCCAAAGCCTTGTTCTGTCAGCCAGGAGGTGCTGGGTGTAGGCGATGGCGCACAGCATACCTATACACTGACACATCCGGCGAATGTAGCCGCCCACACCTTCGCGCTGTACTTTAATGGCACAAAGCAGTCTTCCGGGTTTGCTTTCAGCAGCACCGACGGGAAAGTGACCTGCACCGCCCCGGCTGGCGTCTCTGTGACTGCTGATTATGACTATAACTGGCTGCCGGAAGAATTCTTGCCTATGTCCTATGATGCCCAGTATCCCGACGCCCATAACTCCGAAATGGTGAACGATCAATTCAATTATGTGGCAACAGAAGAAACCGACCCCAAAGGTTCGGTTTCGGCCATGAGAATTGATTTAATCCAGAAAAAAGGCACCGTCACCGGCGAGGCGGTCGGCACCGGGTCGGGCGCGCTGCAGTCTTATGAACTGGACCATAAGGCAAAGATTGAAACACTGGTCATAAAGGCTGCTGGCAGCCCGCTGGCGCAGGCGGACTGGACATACAAGGATAAGACCAACACTCTGTTTGTTACGGCCCCCCAGGGGGCTGTAATCACGGCAGACTATGACTGGGCCGCCGATCCGGTTTACCTTGATAACTTCGCCTGCATCTGGAATGAATAACCACTTATATAGGAGGGATTAAGACATGGGAATGTTCAAGGAAAAGCAATTCCCGGCAGCAGCCGAGGGGAAGCCTAGCCAAGAGTTAACCGACGCATACGAGGCCATTGCGGCCCTGTATGAACAGGTGATAACTCTTACAGCCGAAGTGGAAGCACTGAAAGGAGGCGCTGCGTCTTGACGGTGGAAGCCTATATGATTAAGGTTTACGCGTTTCTGGTCAAAAACACCCAGCGCAAGATCGAAACCCTGCCGCAAGAGTATCAAACGCCGGTGGCCGAGTATTTGGCCGCTGCGGACGATAAATGACCCTTTAAATCCTTTTTAAGGGCCATTAAAGAAAGAAAAAAATATGAATAAAAAACCACTTTGCATAGCAGATTCGCAAAGTGGTTTTTTCCCAAAATAGATGCGGAAAATTCCCAAACTAGGTGCGCGCTTATAAGCACCGATAACGAATTATGCGTTCCGCTGACAGTAAAAGAAAAAGAAGTACTCGCTTTGCTGGCCAAGGGATTCTCCAATGACGAAATATCGGCGGAGCTGCATATCACGGTTGGCACCGTTAAAAGTCATATGAATAATTTATTTGGCAAACTGGAAGTAAATAGCCGTTCCAAGGTGGTCGCCAAAGGGCTGGAACTGGGTCTGATTAAGACCTGACAGCCGAAGTGTCCCGTAAATAAAGAAAGAAGCACCCCATACAGGGTGCTTCTTTCTTTATTAGGGCATAAATTCACTGTCCGGGCGGCTTATACCTTGCTTATTCCCAATCTTCCAAGGTCATTCTTTTACAATCTTCTCTAGTGATATTGAAAAAGCTAAGTACCCGCTCATCCACAGGCAGTTGTTCCCAGTTATCCTTTCCCTGCAAGGCACAATAGTGAGCCAGACAGGCAATGGCTACCAGCGTCCGGTCAGTTACGTTATGGTGAAAAGGATCATAATGAAACAGGGTGCCTTCAATAATCGGCTGGGGAAAACCCCACCAGTCCAGCAGATAGCCGCCTACCTCCGGATGAGTCACACCAATGATTTCCCGCTCCAAAGCCAGCAACTGCGCCCCGGGCTGCTCCCGCAGAACAGCGGCAATTTGCTTATATTGCGCCGGCATTTGCTTTACCAGAACTGTCAGGCCGATATTAATCACCAACCCGACTGAGGCGGCAACCGGCGGAATGTTCTTGCCGGTCAGCCGGTAATGGAACCGGTTAACCAGACGGTTCATTCTGATCGCGTGCTGCCACAGCGCCTCCCGGCTAAACAGGCCGGAGCCGCGGTCAGGCACCGACTCACAGAGGCAGGTCAGGAGAACAATATTTTTAACGGTGGTCAATCCCAGATAAACAATGGCCTGACTGATCGACCCGGTACGCATGCCATAGAAAGCGGAATTAGCCATATGTAATACTTTGGCGGCAAGGGCCGGCTCTTCCTCAACCACTGCCGCAATTTGCTGCATATCGGCATTGGCGTCAATCAGCTCCATCAGCCGGCTGAAAATCTGCGGCCGCAGGTGCAAACTGTCAATTTGATTAATAATGGTCAACAGCTTTCGGGCCTGCAGTACCTCTTTGATCTCCAATAGCTGCAAAATCGTTTTTTGCAAGGACTTGCCGTCCCAGGGTTTTAATATATACATTTTGCAGGAACCGTCGAGCAGCGCTTTGATTATTTCTTTCTCGTCCGCATGGCCGCTGAGGATCAGGCGAATGGTGGCCGGATACAATTCCTTCACCCGTCGCAGCAGTTGATGTCCGCTCATCTGCGGCATTCGCATATCGGAAATGATAATATCAATTTTCTCCTGGGCAAGAATCTCCAGCGCCCGGTGTCCGCTTTCTGCCGTAAATACGGTAAAACCACTGCCCCGGAAGAATCGCTGAAAGGTGTTAAGAATAGGCTGTTCATCATCAACAAACAAAATCTTTTTTTCCATCGTCATTCTCCCTGCTCTACGCTACCTGGCAAACGGACAGCCGCAGGAGGAAGAGCCGCTTCGCCGTCGTGCCGTATCGGCAGTTTAAAAATAAATTTAGCCCCTTCCCCTGTCGTACTCTCGACCCAGATATTGCCTTTGTGCCGGTTGACAATGATATCATAAGAAATACTCAGTCCCATCCCGGTACCTTGTCCCACGGGCTTGGTCGTAAAAAACGGGTTAAATATGCTCTTCATATTCTCCGGTGTAATGCCTGTTCCGTTATCTTCGACTGCGCAATACACGAATTCGGCATCAAACCAGGTAGATACTCTAATGACACCCGTTTCGGTCCGGTGTTTGTCTTTGATCGCATGCACCGCATTGACAATCAGATTAAGCAATACCTGATTGATTTCGCCGCGAACGGCCTTAATGACCGGGATGGGCGTCAGAATCTTCTCAACCACGGCATTATATTTAATCTCATTATGGGCCACCAGCAGTGTACTCTCCAATCCTTCCAGCAGATCATAGTCCTCAAAGACAGCCTGCTGGTCCACACGGGAAAAAGTACGCATTCCCCGGACAATCTTGCTCATCCGCTCCAGCCCGGCCAGCGTGTCCTGGAACAATTCGGGCAGGTCTTCCCGGATATAATCCAGGTCCTGCTCTTTTTCGTAGTCAGCCAGCTCCGCCACCATATTCGTCTGGGCAGCAGCAGTCTCTGTCTGCTCTAAAGCCAGACACAACTGACGGTAGCGGCTGAGCACCCTGTCGAAGACGGAGAAGTACTCCTGCAGTGATTCCACATTGCTGGTCACAAACCCCAGTGGATTATTAATCTCATGAGCCACCCCGGCCGCCAACTGTCCAATGCCGGCCAGTTTTTCCTGCTGAACAAGCTGTCGCTGGGCCTGCTCCAGCATATGCAAAGCCGAAACAAGCTCGTTATTTCTTTGCACCAATTCCTCCTTTGACACACGCAGGCTGGTTTCCATCCGCCGGCGATCGGCAATTTCGTTTTTCAGTTCCTGATTGGTATGCTGAAACTCCTCATTCATCGCTTCCAGTTCCTGATTGGCGGCAAATAATTCCCGCGTCCGCTCTTCCACTTCGGTTTCCAGCGTATCATAAGCCTGCTTTAGCTCCGTTTGCGTTCGCTTTTGCCGTGCCGTAATAAAGAGCAGCACCATAATAAAAATAACAATTACCACCGAGATCAGCGCAGCCACCCCGTAGTAAACGGCAACCCGCTCATTCACTTCCTGGAAAGCATCCTGTTCACTGATGCCGACCGAGACCACCAAGGGATACTCCTTTAACGCCTGGTAGCTGTGTATCCGTTTAGTGCCGTCAATATCGCTGGTGATCACATACTGCCCAACTTCACGCTCTGCCATATGAGCCATCAGCGCACCGCCGCTTAGGTTCTGGCCGGGCTCCGCTGTCACTCCCGACTCCCGGGCCCGGACTATCCCATCCCGCCCGACAAGCGCAATAGTCGAATTTTTCCCCAGATTGACCTGCTTGTAAAACTGGGTAAAGTAGTAGGGATCGACCGAAGCAACCACCACTCCGCCAAAGGAACCGTCCGGCTTATTCACCCGCCGCGTCATCTGGATCGACCACTTGCCGGAAGAGCGCCCCAGCACTGGTTTGCTGATAAACAGATCACCGCTGTCCCGGCCTTTGTGCACCAGGAAATGCTCGCGATCGGCCAGATTGGACGGCACAAAAGGCACCTGGCTACTGACGGCCAGATTGCCGTATTCATCGATTACGCTTAAAAGCACCACCGGCTGGCTGGCAAACCGCCCCTCCCTTATATACTGGGGAATATCAATACGGCTCCCCGCTTTTTCATATTCATGTTTTAAAAACAGCGCGGCCTGATCTACACTCTTGATGGTCCGCAAGGTATGCTCCTCAAAGGCCCGGGCAAAGTTTGCCGTATCCTTGAAGGCATCGGCCAGCGCAATCTGCCGTTCATTTTCGATCTTATAAAAAAGCCCCAGCCAAAGAAAAGAAAGCAGAAAGACACCAAACAGAATAATAATAATGCGAACGTTGCGGCTGGCCAGAGAGTCCTCTGTACCGATTGCCAGTCGTTTCTCCTCCACCGTCTGCTCCTCTCAGCCACCGGTCCGTCCCGGCTAACGAACTGTGGACACCGCTTATTCCTCCTGCACCAAACACAGCTTTCCGGCAACAGCGTTACTAACAAAAAGGGTAATACTTCTCACAGCACCAGATTCCCACTTACATCAGTAATTCTTCCTGTCCGATCCATTCCCTTTTGCCAACCAGGACTTATTTGTGCGGCAGCCTGCCTAGTTTAGCACACTATGCACTACTGTTCCCCAAGCCTCACTTAAGCAGCCAGTTCCCCGTCTGCTAAAAAAGAAAAGACCCCGGATAATAACATCCGGGAGTCCATAATACAGGACGGCAGCCACGCCTGCCCTATACTTTAATCAGTTCATAGGCCCTTTTACCGATACCGATTTTTTCGGCATGGTCCATACAGGACCGCCAATTAGTTTCCGGGTGAGTCACACAGAAGTGATCCTTTTCCGCACAGTCCTCTGGCCGGTCCTTCATCTGTTCGGCCAGATAGCTGTCAGGCAGGGCCGGCGCTTGGTTGGCCATATCGGCACAGGCAACATCCAGGGCAACCGGATCAAAGGAAGCGAACATGCCGATGTCGGGAAGAATCGGCGCATCGTTCTCAGCATGGCAGTCGCAGAAGGGCGACAAATCAATAACCATGTTGATGTGAAAATGCGGCCTGTCATGCAATACCGCCCAGGTATACTCGGCAATCTTCTTGTTCAGGATATCCGTGGATTCATCCCATGCCGCCCCAATCGCATTGAACCGGCAGGTCCCAATACATCGTCCGCAGCCAACGCAGCGCGTGTGGTCAATTTTTGCCTTCTTATCCTGGAAGGAAATAGCACCATGGGCACAGATTTTGAGGCAGGCACCGCAGGCCACGCACTGGGCCGATATCACGCGCGGTTTACCTTCACTATGCATTTCCATTTTCCCGGCCCGGGAGCCACAGCCCATGCCGATATTTTTCAACGCACCGCCAAAGCCGGTAAGCTCATGACCCTTAAAATGGTTTAAACTGATGACCACGTCGGCATCCATTACCGCCCGGCCAATTTTGGCCTCCTTCACATGTTCACCGGCAGGAACCGGAACATAGGCCTCGTCGGTGCCCTTCAGGCCATCGCCGATAATAATCTGGCAGCCGGTGGTAAAAGGATTATAGCCATTTTCGTAGGCAGCGTCCAGATGCTCCAACGCATCTTTGCGTCGGCCCACATATAACGTATTACAGTCGGTAAGAAAGGGTTTGCCCCCCAGGCCTTTAATCACATCGGCCACGACTTTCGCATAATTGGGGCGCAGATAGGCCAAATTCCCCGGTTCACCAAAATGCACTTTAATGGCTACATACTTTTCCTTGAAATCAATCTGCTCAATACCCGCTTTTTTTATCAGTCTTTCCAACTTCTGCAGCAAGTTCATATTCTGGGTTGCCCGTAAATTGGAAAAATAAACCTTGGACCTTTCCATGTTATCCTCCTCCTAGGCTTCGTTCGCTTCGAAACCGCATATAACTGTTCCTTTTCTATTGTAGCCTTTATTACATGAAATAGGCAATATTGTCATATCATTTATCAAGCCTTCACTTCATCTTTCTTTCTACTAATTCCGATAAATTGCCAGGAGAATTCGACAGGAATGTCCCTGGTCTTGTTGAATTAAATGATACAGAAACAATGATTCCCTACTTATTTATGGAAAGGACCGCGCAGTTACATGAAACGTCTGCTTTTATACGTTGCTATCGGCAGCCTTGCTCTCATTACAGCCGGAGTCGCTTATCTGTTCTTCTTTGTTCCCGGAGTTCCCGTACTGAACTATCATGAGGTAAATAACCAAAGCCATGTCTTATTGGCAATCAGCTCGCAGGAATTTGACGCCCAAATGTCTTATTTGGCCAAAGCCGGCTACAACTCTATCACACCTGATCAATTGCTGGACTATCTGCAATACGGTAAACCACTGCCGTCCAATCCCGTTTTGATTACCTTTGATGACGGGTATGAAGACAATTATCAGGAAGCCTATCCTATCCTAAAAAAATATAATTTTACCGCCACCATTTTTCTCATTACCGATTTTGTCGATCATAACAGCCAATATCTGACCTGGCAGCAGATAAAAGAAATGGCCGGCAGCGGCATTCAGTTTCAGTCGCATACGGCAACACATATTATGCTGACCAAAGCTTCGGACAGCGAGGTGCTCGCACAGCTTACCCGGTCCCGAAAGGCAATTGAGCAGCATTTACAAAAAAAAGTGGACTATCTGGCCTATCCGGGAGGCTTTTACAACAATCAGGTAATTGAGCTAACCAAACAGACCGGCTACCGGGCCGCTTTTACGATCAACCTGGGACGGGACAGGACAAATTCCAATTTCTATACCTTAAACCGGATTCCCGTTTTTGAACTGCCTCACACCTTTTTCCACTTTTGGCTGCGCCTTAAACTAACCCGCCTTTGGAACAGCCTGCAAACCTTAAAAATACTATTAACCAACTGTGGCGCTTCCCGGCTGTCAGACTTAATTTATATTCCTTAAGTCTGCCGGCCTTCTTTTTGGTTTATCGAGCTGCCGGGAGCCAGGACGGCCTGGGCCTCATGAGGAGGCAAGTGGGCAATCGCCTCATAATCATTGACCCTGCCAATATCCCACCAGGCATAGTCCCGTACAAAACCGTACACGCCCTTTCCCTCCTGCAGCAAAACAGGAAAGACCTGGGCCGGTAAATCCACCTCCTGTTGCTCCGGTGCAAATCTTTCGATATAAGGAAAAATGCTTTGCTCCAATAAATAAGTTCCCGTACTTACCGGACGATCCAGGTTTGCTTTCTCCAAAAATCCGGTGATCCGGTTCGCCTTATCCACCTCGGCCACGCCCACCTCCAGCCGGTAGCGGCTGGATAAGGCCACAGAAACCACCCCTTGCGTCCGGGTATGAAAATCCATAAATTCACAGTAATCGAGCTGACACAGCGTATCGCCGGGCACAACCAGAAACCGGGGCTCCTTGGCCAGAAGCTCGCGGCACCGCCATACTTCGCCGGCCTTTCCGGCCGGCGCGTTGCCGCGACTGTAGGCAATCTCAACTCCCCACCGCTTCCCATCACCAAAATAGTTTTCTATCTGTTCTGCCAAATAACTGGTTGCTATCACGTACTCCCGGATACCGTAGGCTGCCAACCCAAGAAGAATCCACTCCAGAAGCGGTTTCCCCTGCAGCGGTACCAAGGGCTTGGGTATATAGTCGGTAATCGGCCTCAGCCGGGAACCGCGGCCGGCAGCTAAAATTACGGCTTTCATCGCTGTACCCCTCCCGCAAGCTGTTCGACCCAATTGGCGGCTTCCTCTGCGCCGCCGTATGCGTCCCCCAGCCGTTTGAGCGCCTGAGCCCCTGTCCGGTATGACTCCGACCGGATGACGGTCCGCATGGCCTCTGCCAGCTTGTCCGGCGTTAATGAAGCTTTCTCCAGCACGATGCCGGCCTGAAACCGGGCCATGACAGCAGCGTTATCCTCCTGCTCACCCATGGAAGGTATCACTACGGCCGGACTGCCACAGGCAATACAGCTCATCAGCGTGGAAGAGCCGCCATGAAAAACCGTTACATCACTGGCTTTGATCAGCTCAGTCCCCGGTACAAAGCCTTTAACCATCGCATTGACCGGCGGCCGGTATGCTTTAATGGTATTCGGCGATATGGCAAGACCGGTGGCTACAACGCCGGTAATATCGGGTGTTAATTGCAGTGCTTTTAATACGGTCGCCAAAAACTGCTCGCCAATCAAGGGCGACCCGCCACCTATGGTTATATAGGCCAGGTTTCGTTCTCCGTTGCCAAGATGCTTTTGCTTGAGTAAAAACCGGTCCGGCAATTGGTCCGGCGACTCCACCAGCAGCGGTCCGCAAAAGCGGATCTTTTCCTTTATCTCCCCCAGCCCGGCCCCGAAAAAATCCATTGCCAGGTCTCCGCCAAGCTCCGGCATTCCCTCCATGATAATCAGGTCGGCTGCCCCCAACATGCTTTGCAGGGAAGTTCCGGTTTGTTTCTCCGCTGCTCCCTTACGGTTTATAACTTTACTGACCATCTGGACAGTCTTTTGTCCATGCGGCTGCAAAAAGACCAGGGCTGAGGGGATCCCCAGCGAACGGGCCACGGTGGCACCGCTAACCGTGCCGCTTACAATAAGATCAGGGCAGACCTTTTTTGCCATAGTGCGTTCCAGTTCCACCATCTTTTCCAGCAGTTCCTTCATCTGGGTCAGCGTCGCTTCAGACGGTTCTGCTTTCAAATCCTGTAACGTGCCTGTATGTTGTATATCCGGCATATTGTCAGCTTCCAGTACGTCAAGACCAAAATTCCGTATTACCGGAATCAGTTTGCCTGCAGCGATAAACCTTACGTCGTGGCCCCGCCGCTGCAAAGTCTTAGCGATGGCTATGACTCTCATGGCCTGACCCATGATCGTAGCTGCTCCCATTTGGGCTGTACATAAAATTTTCATCCCGATCCCCCTCTTTTATTTCGTGTACAATGACATGCTGCTGTGACAAAACCTCATCAAGCAAGCTGTGAAAATAACTACGGTAATGCCGATACAGCATGTCCTGCGCTTCCAGCCTGGTGGGAAAGCCTTTGGCATCATACAGGGAGGCCTTGACCGAGCCAAGCAAATTACCCATTACTACCGCCATAATCGGACTCTGCAGCCTGGAATAGGCATAAATGAAGCCGGCTGACGCGGCGTCACCGCAGCCAATAGTATCCACCACTTGCCCTGTATCACTGACCGGTACTTTGGCCCAGAACAATCGCTGCTGCCGTTTCCAGACAACCAAAGAGGCTTGGCTGCCAAAGGTAATCCAGCAAGCCGTCAACCCGCTTTGCACCATCCTGACGGCATAATCCAAATGCTCCGGAAACGTGCCGAGACTGCGGCCCGCAGCCCAGGATGCTTCGTGCTCGTTCATTTTTAAAATATCAATCGCCTGCAGCCATTCCGCTTCCTTAGCCCACTGTTTTCTATACCGTTTGCCGGAATGGTCGACTCCGGTAAGCAGGCCATGAATATCCAGGAATATAGTCGCCTCCGAGCTTTGCCGGAACCGCTTGACTGTTGCCAAGGGAATATCCGTATCGTTTAACGGCATCAATATAACATAATCCCGGTCGGTCAATTGTTCCATTTCTGCGAAGGAAACCGGCGTCATAACCTGTGTCTGCTTACTGACTCGCTCATGCTGGTTTAGGTACTGCAGCTCAATTTCGGTTCCCCTATTCGCCGGTCCGTCCAAACCGCAAAGCCGGATATTGGGGAAATCAAGCAGCGCTAACACCGCTTCCCTGTCGGCTGCCGCCACGTGGGACAGACAAAGGATATCATCTTCCGCACTTTCCAGCAGCTTGGCCAGCACGGTTGCACTATAGGCAACGGCACCGAACTTGCTTGTCGTTTCTCCCGGCGCCCGGTTAATCGTATCTTTTGATATAGGCCCTACAATGCCAAACCTCATGGTTTGCACCTCCGCTTTTACAGCCTTTTCATCCGATTTTCATCGTCCGCAACAAGTATCCGGAAAAGACTATACTTGCTTACTATTCCCTGATGATTGCAAAATATAAATCAAAAAGAGCCAAAACGTGAGTTCCGGCATAAGCCGAAAATTCCCGTCTTGACTCTTTGGCTATGAACCAAATTGTTTTATACACTATCCGGCAAGGGCAGTTGCTCCGGCAGCTTACCGGATTTTTCCTCAGCCGGTTGACTTTTGGTATCACGAATGAACAGTGCCGGCAGAATGCCTGCCGCACACAATACGGCGGTAATCAGAAACACATCGTCAAAAGCGGCCACTGCCGCCTGCTGAGAAACCATCCCCTGCAGACTGCTCAAAGCCAGCAGCTTGGCTGCCGCCGGCGACATGCCGTCCAGAATGAAGTTATTCTGCAGCGCCGCCAACGTGGAAGTTACCAGGTGCGACCCGCTGTCCAGATAATTCCGGTAGGTTGCGCCGTGCACCAGTTGCCTGGTGTCCAGTAAAGTCCCCATAATCGCAACACCCACGCTTCCGCCAACATTTTTAAACAGGTTAAACACACCGGACCCGACTCCCAGTTTATCTTTGGTTAATGTTCCCATAACCCCGTTCGATAGCGGCGACATGGTCAAAGCCAGTCCGACTCCCATGAAAACAAGCGTCACCGCAATATGCGAGTATGGCGTCCGGGCATCGAGCAGGCGGAAAGAAAATAGGGCCAGCGCCATCGTGGACATTCCCAGGGACGCCGGTATTCTTGAGCCGTATTGCCCGGCCAGCCGGCCACCCAGGGGCGCCAGCAAAATCATGGAGAGCGTCAGCGGCAGCATGGATATCCCCGCCTTAATCGCGGTAAAGCCCTGAACATTGCGGAGATAAAACGGCAGAAGAAACAACCCGCCATACATGGCCATAAAGGACAGAAAGCCAACGATATTGGAAACGGTAAACGTAACATTTTTAAACAGGGACAACTCCACCATCGGTACAGCCGTTCGCTGTTCTACCACGAAAAATGCCGCCATAGACAGTACCGCTACGGCCGCCAGGCCCAGAATATAGAAGGATGTCCAGCCTTCATCCGAGCCCTGATTAAGCACCAGCATCAGGCAAATCAAACTGATTACCAGCAAAGCACCGCCGGCATAGTCAATTTTAGCCTTGCTCTGTCCGGTCTTGGATTCCTGCAGTACCTTGGTCCCTAATAACAAGCCGATGGCCGATATCGGTATAATGGAATAAAAGATCAAGCGCCAATCAAGATATTCCACAATAAGCCCGCCCAGGGTCGGACCAAGGGCACTGCCCCCGGCCGCCAGAGCGCCCCACAGGCCTAAGGCCTGCCCCCGTTCGGTCGGAGAAAAAGCATCAGACACCAGAGCCATAGAGTTTGGGAAAAGCAACCCCGCCCCGATACCCTGGAGGACCCGGAACACGATAAGCGCTGTACTGCTCCAGGCCATACCGACCAGCAAGGTAGCCGCTGTAAAAATGGCCAGTCCTGTCAAATACATGCGTTTCCGGCCAAATTGATCGCCCAGTTTACCGGTAATCGGTAAAATCGAACCGTAAGGCAGCATGTAGGAAAGAGAAACCCAGACTACCGAATCCATCGTAAAACCAAATACCTGCATCATATTCGGCAGAGCAATATTGACCGAACTGCTGACATAGGAGCTCAGCATGGTGCCCAGCGTAACGGTCAAAAGCACCATATATTTATTGGGTTGTGTTGTTGCTTGTTCCATCATCATCACCTCTGTTAAGACCGGACGTTTACATTAATTACAGCCGACATGCCCGGTTTTAACTGAGTATTGTCGGTTTTGGCAATACTTATCTTTACAGGCAGTTTCTGCGTAAGTTTGGTATAGTTGCCGGAGGTATTTTCATTGGGCAACAGGGAAAACTGCGAACCGGTTGCCGCCCCCACTTCCTGCACGAGGCCGGTAAACTTCACGCCGGGAAAAGCGTCTACCGTAAAATGCACTGCCTGCCCGTCATGAACCTTGCCGATATACGTTTCGTCAATATTGGCCGCGACCCAAATGTCGTCGGCATCGACAATATTGAATAAGGCTTGGCCTACTGCCACGCTTTCCCCTAAATTAACTGCCCGTTGAGCAATCACACCGGAAATAGGGGCTACAATCGTGGCATCTTCCAATTGGAGCTGAGCATTCTGCAGCATGGCCGCCGCCTGGTCTACCTGGGCCTGTGCTGCCTGAATGTCTTCCTGCCGGGAGCCTTCGGCCACCAGACTGGCCGACTGACTGGAGGAAGCCAACTGCGCCTTCGCCACCGTCAGGGCGGTCCAGGCGGCATCCAGTTGCTGCGCCGCCACGGCGCCTTGATCATAGAGAGCTTTGGTCCGTTCGTAGGCTTTTTCCGCGTTGGTTACATTCGCTTCGGCCGAATCAACGGCCGCACTCGCCTGGGCTACCTGCTGTGGACGGCTTCCGGCCTGCAGTCCTGCCAGCTTAGCCTGGGCAGCGGCCAAATTGGCCTTAGCCTGATCAACCTGCGCCGCTAATTCCTTGGTATCCAGTTTGGCGATAACCTGTCCGGCCGTTACCTGATCTCCCTCATTGACCAGCAGTTCGGTTGTCCGCGCCGAAACCCGGGCGCCTACGGTCACAATGGTACCTTTAACCCTGGCATCATCGGTGGATACCGTACCTGCATAGTTATACCACCACCAACTTCCCCCACCCAGCAGGGCCACGCCGATAACGCCGACGAAAGCTGCCAGTTTCTTTTTGGATTGAAAGAATTTATTACTCATATATATCCTCCCTTTTAGTTAACGCAACAGCCTGGCGCATCCATATAGCCGCCCGGACCAGCGTATAGGCAGGGAGATTTCTTCCTGCGCTATTTATTATTAATCTTAATATTATTAATTATAATAACATTTATTATAAAAGACAACTGTACTTTTTGCCAGTCAACTGCAAAAAAACTACCTGCTTAGGCAACATGCCTAAACAGGTAGTTTTCAATCGTCTTACAAGTATTCTCTTCATTTCTCTCATGCTCTTAGACTCGGCATGAAAAAGAATCATTTGTCACATGATTCTTTTTCATCTAAGGCAGTAAAAAAAAGTCTGGATTTACTTAGTTACGGCAGCTCAGGATTGCTTGATGGTTTCCTTGTAGACCTGCTTGCCGTCTTTCATCTCAATGATGACCACGCCTCTAACAGCATCATGGCTTTCATTCAGGTTCATCTCACCGCTTACACTGGGGAAGTTCTTCGTAGCTGCCAGCGCTTCGCGGATTTTATTGGCATCAGTGCTATTAGCCCGTTTGATGGCATCCACTAATAAGCGAGCGGCGTCATAGCCCATAGCGGCCATGGAGTCAGGCACTTGCCCGTATTCCTTCTGGTAAGCTTCCACGAAGGAATTGGAAACCGGATTTTTGTCTTCCACGGAATAGAAATTGGTAAAATACGTGTTATTTAATGCCTGCGCCCCGCCAAGTTCAGCCAACCGGGGTGAATCCCACGCATCGCCGCCCAGGATTGGTATGGTGATGCCCAATTCGCGCGCCTGTTTAACAATCTTGCCCACATCTTCGTAGTAGCCTGGTATGTAGATGATTTCCGGATTTTGTGCTTTTATGGTAGTCAGAGTAGCTTTAAAATCCTGATCTTTTTGCAGGTAAGCCTCTTCGGAAACGATTTGGCCGCCGCGTTCGGTATATACGCTCTTAAATACCTTGGCTAACCCTTTACTGTAATCGCTGGAATTATCCACCATGATCGCGGCTTTCTTCGCCTTCAGACTATTCCAGGCAAAATTGGCGCCTACCGTTCCCTGGAAGGAATCAATAAAGCAAGCCCGGAACGTATAGTCTTTCACCTTGCCTGTTGCTTCATCAACCGTTACCTTGGGATTTACTGTGGCCGCTGCCACAAAAGGAATCTTATTGTCCTCGGCAACCACCGACCCGGCAATGCCGCAGGAGCTAACAGTGAAACCGGTTACCGCCACTACCCGGTCCTGGGTGATTACTTTGGTCATGGCGTTAGCCGACTCGGAAGGTTCTCCTTTATTGTCTGCTGTGATAATTTCCAGTTTCTTGCCCAATACCCCGCCATTGGCATTGATTTCCTTAAAGGCCAGATTAGCGCCATTGGCCGCCGAAGTGCCGTAAGATGCCGTATTGCCGGTCAGTTCGTAAACCATACCGATTTTGATGGAATCACCGGCCGTATCGCCGCACCCGGCCGTTATGCCCATAGCAGCCAGCAACAGCAAGAACAGCAAAGTCTTACCTGTTAATAACCGTTTTAACATTGATCAACCTCCTAATAAACATATTCTACAATAAGAGCAACAGGAATGCCGTACTAACCGTGACCGGCAGACGCACACACCTCTTATAGCAAAATATTGTATTGTAAAATGCCCGGCACCGCAAGTACCCTGACCGCAGAAAATAAATAATGGCAAAATATTTTATTTTTCTTTATCGGCGGGCAGTCGCGCAATGCCAGACTTTCCCTTTATATTATGTCACCTTTTGGGCAATAAAGGAATAGGCTACTCATAAAAAGGCAGTTTAACTGCCAGGAGGAGCCAGGCGATGGGATGCTATGTAAAAGTTGAAGAAAACGTCAAGCTCTATGTAGAGGACTTAAACCAGGCAGGCTGTGAAACCATTGTCTTTTTGCATGGTTGGCCTGCCGATTATACCATGTTTGAATATCAGTTTGCCTATTTGATCCAGAAAGGCTTTCGCTGCGTAGGCATTGATCAGCGGGGCTTCGGCCGCTCCGATAAGCCGGCTGACGGCTACGACTATAACCGGCTGGCCGATGACGTCTACGGCGTAATCCGCCAACTGGGGTTACAAGATGTTACCTTGGCCGGCCACTCCACCGGCGGCGCCATCGCCGTCCGCTACATGGCCCGCCACAGAGGATACGGCGTGGCAAAACTGGTCCTTTGCGCGGCAGCGGCCCCCAGTCTCATTCAACGGCCGTACTTTCCTTATGGTCTACCGCGGGAAGCCATTGAAAAAATCATCCGGGACACCTATACCGACCGGCCGGCGATGCTGCGGGATTTTGGCGACATGTTCTTTTTTCAATATGTCACCCAGCCTTTCGCTGATTGGTTTTTCCAGCTCGGGCTAAAGGCCGCCCTATGGTCTACGGCAGCCGTGGCCACCACCTGGCTGGGCGAGGAAAAACTTTTTTCCGACCTGGAAAGCATCGAAGTCCCCACCTTGATCCTGCATGGCATTCACGACCGCGTCTGCCACTTCCCCTTGGGCGAAGCACAAGAGCAGGGCATCAGGCATTCCCGGCTCATCCCCTTCTGCTATAGCGGTCATGCCTTGTTCCGGGACGAGCGGGACAAATTCAATAAAGAACTGGCGGACTTCGCGGCGGAATACCGTTAACATCCTCTCTATCAAGAAGGCGACGGCCAGGCGCTATTCGTCTGGCCGCCGCTCCTTGGAACAGTCCTCAGGCCTTTTTTTCCGTTCCCCGTCAATCAGGTCAGGCACCAGCTCGGCTGCCAGCTCCACTTCCGGCGCAATGCCTTCCGCCAGCAGCACCGCCCCGGCATCGGGGGCGGCATTCTGTTTATCCCGCTGTTCCAGCCGGACATTGCCAAGCAACAGGCTTACCAGTACGCCGGCTACGGCAATGAGTGCCGCCACCCAGAACACCACCTGCAGCGATTCGGCCAGCGCTCCCTTGAGCGGTGGCAGCAGGCTGTCACGCAGTTCTGCCGGAATGAGCTGCAAGGTTTCGGGACTTAACAAGATATTAAACATACTGTGGGGGTCGGTCCGGGCCTTCGCCAGCCAGTCGGCCAGCACACTGTTAGCGGCAATAGGCATATTGCTTATAGCCGGAAAAAATTCCTGCGCCATGATGGCATTGGAATAACCGTTAAACACCACTCCGAGCACCGTCATTCCCAACGTGCCGCCAATACTGCGAAAAAATTGCGTCGCCGAAGTGGCAACCCCGCGCCGTTTCGGACCAACCGTGCTTTGCACGGCAATGGTAATCACCGGCATAATCAGGCCCATGCCAATGCCCAGCAGTGCGATATACGCGGCAGCAGCCCATTGCCGCGTATCAATCGTCATGGTGCTTAACAGGTAAAAGGCCAGCGTCATAATGCTCATACCGGCCAGGTAAATCGTTCGGAACGGCAGCCTGGTGGCATAGCGCCCGGCTAAAATACTGGTTCCCATCATGCCCAGCATCATCGGCAGCATCGTATTGCCGGAACCGGTCGCGCTGATGCCCAGCACCCCCTGAAAGAAAAGCGGTAAAAACGCCAACGCTCCAAACATGCCCAGGCCCATGAGAAAACCGACCATATTGCTAACGGCAAACACTTTATTTTGAAATAAATCCAGACTCAGCACCGGATCCAGGGCTCTTTGCTCAACATAAAGAAAGAGCGCCCAGGCGGCAAACGAAAGGCCTAATAAGCCAAATATCTGCCAAGACAGCCAGGAATAACCGGCTCCGCCCATATTTAACCCCAGCAGCAAAGAGACAGTTCCGATAATGAGCAGTAAAATACCGGCATAATCAATATGAACCTGACCGGCAACCGGTTTCTCATCGCGCAGACCCATATAGATGGTAGCTGTCGCCAAAAAGCCAATCGGCAGGTTGATGTAAAAGACCCACTGCCAGGAGGCATAGTCAACAATCCAGCCGCCAATGGCCGGACCAACCACCGACGACAACCCAAACAGCGCCCCCATGATGCCCTGCCACCGGCCCCGTTCGCCCGGCGGAAAGATATCGCCGACGATCGTCATGGCCAAAGGCATCATAATGCCACCGCCAATCCCCTGCAAGGCCCGGTACAGAATGAGTTGCAGCATGGTCTGGCTGGTCCCGCAAAGCGCCGAGCCGCCGATAAAAATCAATAATCCGGCTATATAAATCAGCCGGCGCCCGTATACGTCGGCCAGCTTGCCGGCAATCGGCACCACTGTCGTCGAAGTAAGCATATAGGTAGTGGTCACCCAGGTCATAATACTCAGTCCGCCAAGCTCACCAATAATGCGGGGCATCGCTGTCCCCACCACCGTCTGATCCAAAGAAGAAAAAAACAGAGCTAAAAACAAACCTGTCAGTAGTATTCTTCGCTGCCTATCACTGTTCATGGCTTCCTCCCGCTAATGGAATGACTTGGTTTAGCCTTCCCCTGTTGAGAAAATAATATCAACAAGACTCCTGTAACTTAAGAAAATCTCCGGCTAAATCACCCTGCCGCCTGAGTCACCGAACATATTCTGCATATAGTTGGCCATGCTATGAATAAATAGCTGGGGGGGTTTTATGAAAATAGCAATTATGGGAGCCGGCCTGTCGGGTTTAGCCTGCGCATTAACCCTGGAGAAAAACGGTCTCACTCCCACCATCTTAGATAATCGGCGCTGCGCCGGCGACCGGTTTGTTAATGGAGAAATACTACTGCCTATGCTGGAAGAATCCTTCAGCGATCCGCTGATTCAGCTATCAGAAGCTTACGGCATATACCTGCAGCCCACCAACAATATTACGGCACTCACGTTGCATTCCGAAAATAAAACAGCCCAATTAACCGGCCAACTAGGCTTTATTAATCTGCGGGGCAGGGTGGAAAACTCGTTTGAGTCCCAATTGGCCCGGCAACTAAAGACCAAAATCTTATTCAACTCACCCTACGACTATACTGATATATTAAAAGAATTTACTCATATTGTATTGGCCGTTGGCGATTTCAGGTATACCGAGGAAATACAGCGAGTAAAAAGCAGTCTCGCTGTTACTTTAAAGGGGGCAATCGTCGCCGGGAACTTCAATCAGCGCGAAGTGGCCGCCTGGCTTGACAACACCATAGCTCCCAAAGGGTATTGCTACTTAATCCCCTTATCCGGCCAGGAAGCCAACATTACCTTAGCCTATCCGGAATATCCCGAGGCGCAGGGACTAAGCCAGAACAAGCTGTGGGACAAATTTTTCGAACGGGTCTGTAAAGATACTCAGCAAGATTTAAGAGTCACCGATCAGTTTGAAATTCACCAGTACCGGATGGGAATTTCCGCTATTCCCCGCATCGGCAACACCTTCTTTGTCGGCAATTGCCTGGGAACTATGATGCCGGCGCTGGGCTTTGGCCAATTGCCGTCCATGTTATCCGGTATTTATGCTGCCCAGGATTTGCTCGGGCAATCAAGCTACCAGAAAACGGCCAAATCCATTTACCAAAGTTATAACCACTCCCTGACACTCCGGAAGTTTCTAGAATCCTTAGACAATGCCAAACTGGACACCCTTATTGATCTCGTAGGCACTCCCCTGGCTAACCGTTTGCTGAATAACCGGCGCATCAGCCTGCTAAAAATAATCAGCCGCCTGTTGGCACCGCTTTTCGGATAAACAAACGTCCCATTACCAAACAAAAGAATTGTTGAAATCTTACATCTAATGACCATAACCTGCCGGATAATCCGCTTGCTAATCCTACATAGCTGGCTTATGATTAAAATATCTGATAAAAATTGCCTAATTTGAGGAAATTACTATGCTCAATTTACCATCCTTACCATACTATCGCTGGCTGGTGTTTGGCGTAACCGCTACAGGGACTTTCATGGCAACCCTTGATTCCAGCATTGTCAACGTCGCGCTGCCCCGCATCTCGACCACGCTTGATTCCAGCCTGCCACTGGTTCAGTGGGTCGTATCGGCTTATCTGCTGACCATTTCCTGCCTGCTGCCGCTATTTGGCCGTCTGGGCGACATGCTCGGCCGCCGCTCGGTCTATACCACCGGTTTTCTCATTTTTACCCTGGGTTCGCTGCTCTGCGGCCTGGCCGGCCACATTGCCCTGTTGATCACGGCCAGAGTGATCCAAGCCGTGGGAGCCGCCATGCTCATGGCCAACGCTTCGGCCATTGTGGCTGCCACCTTTCCCAGCTCCAGCCGTGGACAAGCCCTCGGCATGGTGGGAACCATTGTCGCGCTGGGCTCCCTGACAGGCCCCAGTGTGGGCGGCGTATTGGTTGATCTGTTTGGCTGGGAGTCGATCTTCTACGTCAATCTGCCGATTGGCTTACTCGGTTTTGCCGCCAGCCAGATTATTCTCCCCCGGGAAGCCCGCCAAACCGGCGAAGCCTTCGATTACCCGGGCGCCATACTGTTCGCTGCCGGCATGACCTGCTTTCTGCTCTCCATCATTCATGGTGAGGATTTAGGCTGGCTGTCCAAAACAGTCATTACCTTGTTTATCGCTGCCGTTGTTCTCTTAACCCTCTTTATCCGTCACGAAAAACGCGCCCCCTTTCCGATGATTGACCTAAGCCTATTTAAAATTTGGGCCTTCTGGTCCGGCAATGCCGCCGGTCTGATTTCCTTCATGGCCCTTTTTTCCAATACCATGCTGCTTCCCTTCTACCTAACCACTATCCTGCACCTAAGTCCTTCGCAGGTCGGCCTGCTGATGACCCCCTTCCCACTCTTAATGGCCCTGCTGGCCCCGGTCAGCGGTTATCTGTCCGACCGGATCAACCCGGCTTTTCTCAGCACCGCCGGGCTGAGTGTGACTACCCTGGGACTGCTCTCGCTAACCCTGTTGGGCGAACACAGCTCGCTTTGGGAAATCGCCTTTTCTCAGGCTACGCTGGGCTTAGGCAACGCACTCTTTCAATCTCCCAATAACAACAGCGTCATGAGTTCGGTCCCGCCGGAAAAACTGGGCATTGCCAGCGGCTTCAATTCGCTGGTAAGAAATATTGGCCAGGTTTCGGGTATCGCCATCTCCGTGTCGATTTTCGAAAACCGCCAGGCCGCCGCACTGGCCGGTTTTACCCAGCCTGATGCGGCTCAGCAGGTTGCCGCCTTTCTGTCCGGCTACCACACCGCCCTGTTTGCGGGAGCCCTGTTTGCCGCTATCGGTGCCGCCTTATCCTTCGTCAGGCGGACTGAACTGGCCGCCAAAAACTAAATCGACCGCTCCAACAGCAGCCTCCTCCCTGGCGGAGAGCCTGCTGTTTTTATGTTGCCTCCGGCAGACTCGGTCACTGTCCGCTGAGCCGTGAAAGGCAAGGATCTGCTATCGATATCATAATTATAAAAAAACAGGGAATAGTAATCTTGCTATAACTGCTTTTATTGGCAAAGACAGCAAAAAATGATAAATTTTTTATTTTATCGTGAAACCGGCAGGATTTTTTGACTGAAAATTCTAACTTATTCTCCAGGATTTCTTACTGTTAAAGTAAGGTCTAACTATATTAAAAAGGAGCGATTCGGTTTGGACAATGCGATGTTTTGTTACCAGTGTGAACAAACTTTCGGCGGCAAAGGATGTACCAAGGGCGGTGTCTGCGGTAAAACCCCGGAAATTGCCAATTTGCAGGATCTACTGATTTACCAGCTAAAGGGTATCTCCTGCTATGCCAAGGAACTGATCGACCAAGGTAAACCGATTGACAAAGAGGTGGTTAAGTTTGTCGAAAATTCCCTGTTCACCACTCTGACCAACGTCAACTTCGACGTCGATGTCCATGTAAAACGGCTGCAGGAATCGCAAAAAATAAAAGAACAGTTACGCAGCCAGGCCCCGCAGAAAACCTATCCCGACGCAGCCACCTACAATCTGAGCGATAGCAAGGAGGCCATGCTCAAGGATGCGGTCAAGGCGGGCATTATGTACGACCAGACCCTGGACGCCGACATCCGTTCCCTGCGCTCCACCGTCCTGTACGGCCTAAAGGGTATCAGCGCCTACGGTCATCAGGCCAGATTTATCAACTTTTACAGCGACCAGGTAGACAACTTCTACTTCCAGGGGTTAGAAGCCACTACCAACGATAATCTCACCCTGGACGACATGATTCGTGTGGTTATGCGGACAGGTAATATGAGCGTCGAAGTCATGAAGGTACTGGACGAGGCCAATACGACGACCTATCAAAACCCATCGCCCCACCAGGTTGATGTCAACCCCAAAAAGGGCCCCTTTATCATTATCTCCGGTCATGACCTGCGCGATCTGGAAATGCTGCTGGAGCAAACCGAAGGAAAGGGTATCAACATCTATACCCACGGCGAAATGCTGCCGGCCCACGGCTATCCGGGACTGAAAAAATATAAACACCTGGCCGGCAACTACGGCTCGGCCTGGCAAAATCAGCAGAAAGAATTTGACAACCTGCCGGGCTGTATCCTGATGACCACCAACTGTCTGATGCGCCCCCGGGAAACTTATAAGGACCGGATTTTTACGACCAACGTAGTCGGCTGGGAAGGTGTGAAAAACATTAAAACCAAGCCTGACGGCACTAAGGATTTCAGTGAAATCATCGATAAGGCCTTAGAGTTAGGTGGCTTTACCGAAGATGAAGAAGCGCACAAAATCCTGGTCGGCTTCGGGCACCACGCCACCCTATCCCATGCCGAAGCCATTGTCAATGCAGTAAAGGACGGCAAGGTGCGCCACTTCTTCCTCATCGGCGGCTGCGACGGTGCCCGGCCGGGACGCAATTACTACACCGAGTTCGCCAAACTCGTTCCAGAGGACTGCGTCATCCTGACCCTGGCCTGCGGCAAATACCGTTTCAATAAGCTGGATTTCGGTACTGTCGCCGGTCTGCCGCGGCTCTTAGACATCGGGCAGTGCAACGATGCCTATTCGGCCGTCCGGATTGCCACAGCGCTGGCCGATGCCTTCGATACCGATGTCAATTCCTTGCCGCTATCCATCGTGCTGTCCTGGTACGAGCAAAAGGCCGTTGCCGACCTGTTGGCGCTCTTATCGCTTGGCATCCAAAATATGCGGCTCGGTCCCAGCTTGCCGGCCTTCCTGTCGCCTAATGTGCTGCAATATCTGGTGGAAACCTTCAGCATCAAACCGATCAGCACACCGGAGGACGACTTGAAGAGCCTGCTTAAACAGGCAAACTAATCTTTGCCTCGCGCTCGCGCTGCTGCGAGGGCGTAGTAAGAGTCGCAAGGCCCGCCCCCTATTCAATCTAAAATGTAAAACGGCAAGGCTCAAAAATTTTGAGTCTTGCCGTTTCTTATGTCTGACCGAAAGACCTGCTGCAGGGAACTGCGCTTGCCGTTTGTTTTATGCTTCCCAGTTATGATGGAAAGTGCCTTCCTTGTCGTTCCGTTCAAAGGTGTGGGCCCCAAAATAGTCCCGTTGGGCCTGCAACAGATTGGCCGGAAGCTCGGCCGCCCGGTAACTGTCGAAATAGGACAGGGAGCTGGTAAAGGCCGGCACCGGAATTCCTGCCTGAATGGCGGCAACCACTACTTCCCGCCAGTCCTTCTGGTAATTTTCTATACTGGTGCGGAAATACTCATCCAGAAACAGGCTGGGCAAGCCCTGATCCTTATCGTAGGCTTTCTTGATTTTATTTAAAAACTGCGCCCGGATAATGCAGCCGCCGCGGAAAATCATCGCAATACTGCCCAGATCCAAATTCCAGCCGTACTGCCGGGAGGCACCGGCCATCAGACTGAATCCCTGGGCATAGGCGCCGATTTTGCTGACATACAGGGCCCGGCGAATGGCTTCGGCGAAAGCCGCCGGCTTACGAACAGAATGTGCTTCCGGTCCGGTCAAACGCTTGGCGGCTGCCACCCGTTCATCCTTCATGGCCGACAGATAGCGTTCAAATACAGCAGTGGTAATCGACGGGATGGGCACGCCCAGGTCCAGCGCCACCTGACTGGTCCATTTGCCGGTACCTTTTTGTCCGGCCTTATCCAGAATAACTTCCACCATAGGCTTCCCTGTGGCCGGATCGATTTTCCCTAAAATATCGGCCGTAATTTCAATCAGGTAACTGTTTAGTTCGCCCTGGTTCCAGCCGGCAAAAATCCCCTTAATTTCCTCAGGCTTGAGGCCCAATAGCTCTTTCAGCAAAATGTAGGCCTCGCAAATGAGCTGCATATCGGCATATTCAATGCCGTTATGCACCATTTTGACAAAATGCCCCGCCCCGTCGCTGCCAATATAGGTGCAGCAGGCATCCTCCCCTACCTTGGCCGCAATAGCCTCAAAAATAGGCTGCACCAAGGCATAGGCTTGCGGGTCGCCGCCCGGCATAATCGCCGGTCCTTTTAGCGCGCCTTCCTCTCCGCCGGACACGCCGGTACCAATAAAGTGAATTCCTTGAGCGGCAAGCTGCTGATGACGGCGAATGGTGTCCTGATAAAAGGAATTGCCGCCGTCAATCAAAATATCTCCCTGCTCCAGATAGGGCAAAAGCTGCTCAATAGTGGTATCCACCGGACTGCCGGCTTTGACCATAATCAGTATTTTGCGCGGCCGTTCCAACGACGCAACCAATTCCTGCAGCGAATAGGCCCCCGTCAGTTGCCGTCCGGCTGCCTCAGCCAGCAATTGCTTTGTTTTCTCCTCCGAACGGTTGTAAACCGCTACGGCATAGCCGTGATTGGCCATATTGAATGCCAGATTTTTTCCCATGACCGCAAGACCGATTACGCCAATCTGACTCTTATTCATATTGCTTCCTCCTTTTTTCCATTTGCGCTGAAACAAAAATGTATCGTATTTTTCTTAAGAAAAAGGGCGTGTTCCTAGAACGCTTTTATAACGCCCCAATGGACACGCCTTAGCAAAGTTTCCCTTCAACTATCCACCAGAGAACATACACTTTTACCTGCACGAGGCCACGGCATGCCCGCCAAATTGATTGCGTAAGGCAGCCACCACTTTACCGGAGAAGGTATCTGTCTCTAAGGAACGATAGCGCATCAGGAGAGCTAGGGCAATAACCGGAGTACAAACCGCATGTTCAAGCGCCTCTTCCACCGACCACTTGCCCTCGCCCGTTGAGTACATGATCCCCTTGATACCACTTAAATCACAATCTGTCTGCAGGGCATTCTCCAGTAATTCCATCAACCAGCTCCGAATCACCGACCCATGGTTCCACACGCCGGCAACATCTTTAAGATTATAGTCAAAGCCGCTCTTCTGGAGCAGTTCAAATCCTTCGGCAATCGCCTGCATCATACCATACTCAATGCCGTTATGGATCATTTTGCAGTAATGCCCGCTGCCACTGGCGCCGGTATAAACACACCCCTGTGCAACTGATATACTGAGAAACAGCGGTGCGCAATAATCATAAATTTCTTTGTCACCACCAACCATCAAACAGACTCCTTGTTTTGCACCGCTTACCCCACCGCTGGTTCCGCAATCGAGATAATGAATACCGTATTTTTTTAGCCGCGTATATCGGTGCAAGGTGTCTTTATAGTGCGAATTACCACCATCAATCAAGATATCTCCCGCACTGAGTTGAGGCAGCACCTGCTCAATCGTTTGTTCCACCGGTTCACCAACGGGAAGCATCAAATAGATAATTCTCGGCGAGGTCAGGCAACTGACTAGATTTTCTATTGATCCGGCAATGGTTGCTCCCTTTGCATCCAGCCCTTTCATATTGTCGGGATTAATATCATAAACAGTAAGTTCGTGTCCTTTATCCAAGACATTTTCCGCCAGGTTGTAACCCATCTTGCCTATCCCAATTAAACCCAGTTTCATATAGTTCCTCCTAACGGCTGCTGGATTCCATCCCTGTTCCAGCTTATAGTAGTCAAACCGTCGTTCTCCCCAGTCTATCCATTTACATAGTCAGTTCCCCCGCCAAGGTCTATTTATTCGAGATATTGTTTCAGAGCTTTCTCCACTCCCAAATGGTCATGATCACCAATTACCACGTTGGCAACTTCTTTTACTTCTTCACAGCCATTAGCCATAGCCAAACCGATACCAGCAATTTTGATCATCCCAACATCATTGCACTCATTACCAATCGCCATAATGTTTTTCCAGGCAAGACCATAATATTCTTTAATGGCCAGCAAAGCATTTTCTTTACCTGCCTGCCGGTCAACCAAGCCTAACCCGCTTTTCCCCTCAGCAAACACTTGTAGCTGGGGACAATGCTCCCGGATGGCAGCATGATAAAATGACAGCAACTCGTCGGCAATGTCCAAGGCAAATAAGTTGTAAGCCGACTCCGGTATAAATACCAGACTTTTCCCCTCCATCGACCTGCCGGGAGAGTGATGGGCCTGCGAAAACAGTCTTGTTCTTTCATCCATATTCCGGATGTAAAAATACTCCCGGCCGTAAACTTTAAAATACGTCTGATACTCCTCAAGCAGCCGCACCGCATAGTGGTAGTCCGGCAAAGACATGGGGTGATTATAAAGGACCTTACCATTGCCTGGGATAAAAACATAACTTCCCCCCAGAGCTATCAGTGGTGTCGTAATTCCCAACAGTTCATAAGCCGGTAAAGCTCCGACCGGCATGCGGGACGATGCTACCACTACCCTGATGCCCAGTTTGCTAATTTGCTTTATATACTGTACCGTACTTTCCGGTATCTGTTTATTACTGTCCAGCAAAGTGCCATCAAGATCGAGGGCTATTAATTTTATCTCCTGCATAGGTTCCTCCCATGTCAATGCCTTAAGCTGTCTGCTAAGATATGGATTTCAATCCGTTTTCCAGACTAACCAATTTGGTATCCGGCACAGTTTGGAAGAATATTTTGACTCCCTTGGCATTCAGCTCTTTCAGTATCTCCACATCAGCGGGCAGCAAGGCCACACTATCAATGACAAACTTGGCATCTTTTTTCTTAGCAACCCCGCCTACATTTAAATTATCAAGCGGCATGCCTTTTTCAATCGCTTGTTTGACGGCGCCAATCGTTTTAAACAGCAAAATCGCCCGGTCATTGCCAAAGTTGTCTTTTTCCCAATATTCTACGGCACCATCTATGGAAAACACTTTAATCGTCATCCCCGAATTGGCTGTGGACATAGCATAAATATCCTTCATAAAAGGGTCTTTGGCTATTTCGTCATCTATAACAAAAATTGCGTTACTATTGAAACCACCTTTTGACCACTTTGTCATAACCTGCCCATGAATCAAGCGATCATCCACTCTGGTTAAACAAATTGCTCCCATGCTATCAACCCTTTCCAATTTTTTTATTAAGGAAATTGTTTTATGCCATCAATTCCGGAATTAGTCACGGCGTCAAGAAGTTCCGCCGGTTCCTTGGTATCGCGGGAAGTGAACAATTCGATAAGCATTAATATGTTCACTCCGGTAATTACCTTTACATCATACATTTTTGCCATATATAAACCAACATTGGAGGGACTGCCACCCAATAAATCAACAAAAATGACAACTTCTTTGCCAGCTTCCTTAGCCGACTTTACAATTTGCTCCGCTTCCTTGCGAAGTTCATCGACATCATTTCCCAAGCATAGCCCCAAAGCAAACGCATTCTCTTGTTGACCAATAATCATTTCCACACTTTTTAGCAATTCAATGCCAAATTTGCCATGGGTAATCACCAGCACCACTGTTTGTTTCATAGTTTCACCTCATCATTGACATAGGCAGCACTGGTTGGCAACAACCGGCTGTTACTATCATTGGTTACCCTTACAATATACCGACTCCGGCAAGAACTCCTAAAATAACCGACATGCCAACCAGAGCGTGCGTAATTTTCAATCCTTTTCGCGTGAAATACCAATATACACCCATAACCGTAATCAGCGGCAGCAGTCCCGGCAAAATCTGATCAAAAATTTTCTGAAGCACAAATTCCTTGCCGGAAATACTCCATTTCAAACTGCTTTCCACTTTTACATAAGAAGCGGCCAAAATCCCCATCATAAATATCCCTAAGACAGATAGTCCATTGATAATTCTCTTGATATTTTTACCGCCCACAATTTCACTTACTGCGGCCCGCCCCAGCCGATGGCCCAGCTTAACAAAATAGAACCCATATGTATACGTCAAAGCCACGAAAGCAAGCCAGGGGATTAATGCGCCCAGGCCGCTGCCGGCTTGTGCCCAGGGCAGAAAGATCGCCAATAGAATATATTGCACCGTACCGGAGTCGATGGCATCACCGATCCCTGCCAATGGTCCCATTAAGCCCACTTTAGTGGCATTAATAATGCCGCTTTCTTCACTGTCAGGATCAATACTGCCATCCGCCAAGCCCTGCGCTCTGGCTTCTTCCAGCGATATGGTGATCCCCAGTATCGTCCCCCCGCCCCATACGGCCTGAGTGTTAAAAAACTGGGAATGCCGTTCATAGGCCTCTTTAACATGCCGATCATCTTTATATAATTTTCTTATTATCGGCATAAGTGCCCACAGCAAGGAAGGGGCAATCATCCGGTCAAAGCTATGAGGAATCTCATTAGCATACCACCAGCGAAACCAGCTTTTCGCTAAATCCTTATTGGTAATTTTCTCGGGAGGAGCAATTGGATTTGTTTCCTGATTAGTAAGTTCTTCACTCATTATTATTCACCCCTTTTAACGTTCTACATTTTCATTCGCACAAATGGTGTATAGATACGCGATGATCCCGCCGATAATGGCATAAGTCACCGTATTGATGCCCAGGCTCTTCAGGCTTACAGCCATAAAATAGGCCAGTAAAAAGAACACGATAAACTGGGTCTTACCGATGACTTTCATGATCAGGGCAATCCCCAGCGCCGCCAGGCCACCGCCAACAGCGCCCAACACATGGAATACGATGCCGCCGGAAAGCTGGGCCAGGAACGAGGCAATGACCGGTGCTCCGGCGTAAAGGCCGATAAACAAGAGCGGAAAGAACAGAACCATGCTAACCAATATGGGAAGAATGATAATAGCAAAAGTCAGGCCTTTATCATTCGCTTCAGCAGCATATTTATCCATCAAACGGACAATAAAGGAGTTAATAAAAAACCGAAAGGAATAAATATAGCTACCCAAAAGACCGACCGGCACGGCTACGGCGATCGCTTCGGTAGGCGCCAATCCGGCAAGCATAGCAACCGGTACGGCAACCGCAGTCGCTACGGCCGGTTCACTGGGCATGGCTCCCCCTGGTGCGATCATCCCCATGTAAATCAATTGAATCGCTGCCGTAATGGTCATCGCCAGCGGAACATTCCCTAAGACAAGACCAACAACCAGTCCCGTCATCATCGGGCTAAATCTGAGCATCAACGTTGAATAACCAAGAGCACGAGCCTGAACCACCGTCACCCACAGCGCGATCAGAGCCGCCTGGGTTGCGCTAATTTCCCCCATTTTCCCACACCTCTTTTTTATAAATTTTAAAAGGAACAACAACCGCAGTGATGAATCAGGTATCCCTCCTCCCGCTTATGGTTAGTCCGCATTAGCGCCGAGCTAATAATTCTGTATTAATAACATCTTCGGGAACTTTCCCGGCAAGTACCCGCTCCACATCGGTGACTACCTTGTCACCCATACCATACAGGCATTCATAGGTATAAGCGGAGGTATGAGGCGTAATGACTACATTTTCATAGGCCAGCAAAGGATGTGTCTCGGTAATCGGTTCCCCTTCGATCACATCGAGGCCAATTCCCGCTACCGTTCCATTGTCCAAAGCAGCTCTAAGCGCCGTTTCATCCATGAGCTCACCGCGGGCCGTATTAACGATAAAGACATGCTTTTTCAAAAGAGCAAACTCTCTGGCCGAAAGCAGGTGATAATTATCTTGGGTTATACAAGCATTCAGAGAAATAATATCCGCTGTACCAAGCAGTTCTTCCAGCGAAACCGGAGTAGCGCCTTTTTCTTTTATTTGTTCTGTCGGAAGGCCTGGATCATAGGCAATCAACTCGGCATTAAAACCATTTTTTAAGATTTCGCCCACTCTGCTGCCAATATTGCCAAAACCGATGACACCAACCGTTTTCCCTTTTATTTCATTGCCAACAAATTTTGCCCGCTCCGCCCACTTGCCTGCTTTGGCTTTGAATGAAGCCTCCCGCACCTTACGCATAACCGTCATTAAGAGAGCCACCGCATTCTCCGCCACAGCCTCCCGTTCGATTAGGCTGGAAACCTTGGTGACAAGAGTTCCCTTTTGGGTAGCCGCTGCCACGTCAATATTGTTATAGCCAATACCATGGCGAGATATCAGAAGCGTCTTGTCCTTATACTCAAAGAATTCCTCATTGTACCAGGCCGTTACACTGGCAATAATGATTCCATACCCCTGCAAATGCTCGGCAAGCTCCTTCCCTCCCACGTCTTTCGGCAAAGTAAAACGTTTTACTTCGCCCAGGGCTTCCAACCGTTCGATATGCTCCGAAAAGATATTCCCGAAACTGCTGGAATTCACAATCGCAATTTTAGTCTCCATATGTATATCCAACCTCTCCCTCCAAATGCTTTATCAACTGCGGGCTTCTTTCACCGCTTCAATAAACTTTCGGGCATTGTCCGTTACCGCGGCATAATCCCCTTTGGCCGCCGGACCGCTAAGCGCTCCGCCGGCGCCGATGGCCACCGCCCCTGCTTTGATCCACTCGGCGGTATTCTCCGGCGTTACCCCGCCGGTCGGCATAAAATTAGCCTGGGGCAAGGGACCTTTAAAAGCTTTAATAACCTTAGGTCCGTATAACTCACCGGGAAATACTTTGATCACGTCAGCTCCCGCCTCCAAGGCTTCCAGAGCATCTCTAGCTGTTGCGGCGCCGGGCATGACCGGGATATGATACCGGTTGCACAGGACAATCGTTGGTAAACTCAGCATCGGTGTCACCACATAACTGGCGCCGCTCAAAATAGCGATTCGAGCTGTTTCCGGATCCAATACGGTGCCTGCCCCTAATATTAACTGATCCGGCGAATAGGTCTTCGCCAAACTTTCCATGACTTTACAAGCCCCCGGCACCGTGAAAGTCATCTCAATGGCGGTGACCCCTCCTGCGATGCAAGCGGCCGCAATTTGCTGGGCCTGCTCTTCATTTTCAGCGCGTACAACCGCAACCACACCAACATCAATGATTCGTTGCACGGTCTGGTATTTTTTTAGCATACCTGTCATTCTGAAAGCCTCCCACCATTTATTTTTCCTATTTCACCGGAAACAACGGGGTTTCTCCCTTGAGTACCCGTAGTACCTCTTCCCCGGCAGTCACGCTAGAGCGTACGACTGCTTCCCGGGTATAGCCACCACAATGAGGTGTAATCACCACGTTCGGCAATTGAATAAATGGATGATCCTTTCCTGGAGGCTCCTCCTGTGTTGTGTCGGCACCATAACCTGCTATTTTTCCAGCTTTCAAAGCAGCCGCCAACGCCGCTTCCTCAACTAAATCCCCACGGGCCGTATTAATTAAAATGGCTGAATTCTTCATACTGTCCAATACCTGCTGATTAATCATGCCCACCGTATCCTTGGTCGCGGGAACATGCAACGTGATCAGATCGGCTTCCCGATACAGTTTATCCAGACTTACATACTGCGTCCCGTATAAGCCCGTTAACTCTGTTCGCGGATATAAATCAAAAGCCAGTGTTTTCATGCCAAAAGCATGGGCCCGTTTTATCACCTCAGCGCCAATATGGCCGGTCCCGACAACCCCTAGGGTCTTACCGTAAAGCTCCATGCCCTGAACTCTTTGCCAGCCACCGGCACGAACCGCTTCACTTTGCCGGACAATATTCCGGCTTACGGCCAGCAGCAGGCCAAATACCAACTCACAGACCGAAATATTATTCGTTCCTACACTTAATGTTACCGTCACATCATTTTCACGTGCCGCCTGTACATCAACCGTGTTATAGCCCACTCCATTACGGCTGATTACCTTTAATGTCGGTTTGCCCGCAACAATCACCGGTGCATTTATTTCATCCACACCGGCAATAACCGCATCCATTCCTGGGATAAGCTTTAGCATTTCCTGCTCATTACGCGGAACGTCACCGGCACCGTCAATTACCTCACAGCCATTTTGCCGCAATAGATCAATGCATTCCTGGCAGCGTGCAACCGAACGGGCGGTGACCAATACCTTGTACAATACAATTCCCCCCTGCATTCAAATAAGAATATTTTCAAAAAGTTCCTGATTCAAATCAGAAACTCTTTGTTGCCCTGTTAAGTTAAAAATCAATATAATATGATTGAGTATTATCATTTTAAACCACAATAAAGATATGTATATTTCATTTTATGAGGATATTTTTGATAAAATTACTTCATTTGTTTATAATTGTACTTTAAATTCAAAAAAATCACAATACTATTTGATGCGATTATTGCATTTTTTTATAAAAAAATGATATACTTCTATCAAATGAACAAATTTTCTCGCATTTTACTATGACCAGGAGGTTTTACCATGAATATAGCTTCACCCGAGTTATTATCTTTTTTAATCCCTTATTATAAAAACTTTACAAAATCCGAACAAAAGCTGGCTTCTTACATATCGAATCATCCTCAACAGGTTATGAAGCAAACGATATCGGAAATAGCTGAAAAAACGAAAACATCGGAAGTTACTGTATCACGCTTTTGTCGGAAGGCCGGTTTTAGTGGACTTCAGGATCTGAAGCTATCGCTATCCGGCGAAATATTTACCCCTTTAGAATCGGTTTTTCAGGATATTAAAGTAGATGATTCAGTTGAGTATATTACCAAAAAACTATTTGGCAATATTTCAACAGGACTGCAGGATACGTTAAAAATTCTCGATTTCTCGGCTCTGGAGGCTGCTGCCGAAAAAATTAATGCCGCCCGAAAAGTGGATATTTATGCGTTAGGTATGTCCAGTATCGTAGGCCATGACATCGAAAATCACCTCATCCGCCTGACTAAGTCGGCTCATTTTCTTGCCGATACGCATATGCAAGCCATATCGGCTTCCCTGCTTACACCGGAAGATGTTTTGATTGCCATTTCCCATACAGGCTCTAATATTGATTTACTGGAATCGGTAAAAGTCGCCAAAAAATCCGGTGTTCCCATCATCGTCATCACCGGCTATCCCAATTCGCCAATAACCAAGCTGGCCGATATCGTCCTTAGCGGTATGGGCTGCGAAGTCACCTACCGCTCCGAATCAACGGCGTCCCGGCTGGTGCATCTGGCGATTGCCGACGTATTATATACCTGCATTATTATGAAGGATCCGGAAAAGTACATGCAAACAGTTACCCATTGGCGCCGGGAAATCGCTAAACATCGTCTATAAAAACTCAGTACCAAACCTACTTGATTATATTTCCAGAAAAACAAAAGGGTATCGCAAAACGCTATTTAAAAGAAAGCGCTTTGCGATACCCTTTTAGTTTAAGAATATGCTAATTAAAGCTGATTGCACCATACCTCAAAATTGCGGTACACGCTGATTTCGCCAAAACCGTACTCTTCTGCTTTGGTTAATTCACCGTTGCAGATAGCCAGCATGTTAGCAAAAATCTTTTCGCCACATTCCTCCAACGTCATCGTTCCCTGCAATATTCCTGAAACATCCACATCAATATTGTCCGCCATCTTTTTATAGGTTTCCCGGTTCCCCGTCACTTTCAATACCGGAATAACTGGATTTCCAATAGGCGTACCCCGTCCGGTAGTAAACACGCAAAGCTGCGCCCCGCCAGCCGCCATACCGGTTACCGACTCAATGTCATAACCTGGCGTATCCATGATAATCAAGCCTTTTTCCCTGGGTGCTTCCCCATAGCGAACTACCTCATTCACTGGCGTGCTGCCCCCCTTGGAAATTCCCCCCAAGGCTTTTTCCTCTAAGGTACTCAGCCCACCCTTCATATTGCCTGGTGATGGATTAGCTCCCCTGATGTCGACACCCATTCGGACAAATTCGGCTTCCAGTCCTTTGACGATAGCCAGTATCCTGTGCCGAACAAATTCGTCTTTTGCCCGTCTGGCCAGAATATGTTCCGTACCGATCAATTCCGTCGTTTCCCCCAGCATTACACTGCCGCCTGCCCCGATCAGCCGGTCGCTGCAATAACCTAAAGCCGGATTGGCGGACAAACCGGAAGTCGCATCCGAACCGCCACAATTGGTTGCCAGAAGAATTTCGTCAAGCCCGGCAACCACCCGTGGGGCCGTCACCAGCTCTTTTACCATATTGGCGGCCAGCTCAATCCCCCGTTCAATCGTACGAACTGTACCGCCTTCCTCCTGAATAGTGATGACCGCCAGCGGCTTGGTCGTTTTACTGCGTATTTCCTCATAAAGCGTATGGGGCTGAACGGTTTCGCAACCCAGTCCGACAAGGAGTACTCCATACACATTAGGATTCATCGCCAGTCCTGACATAGTCCGCTTCATAATGGGAACACTACCGCCAATCTGCCCACAGCCCTTGGTATTGGGAATTAAGACCGTTCCCGGCACCTGGGCGGCAATCCGGGCAGCCGTTTCATTGGCACAGCCTACCGTAGACATAATCAGGACTTTATTCCGGATACCCAAAGAACCATCCAGTCTTCTAAATGCTTTAATTTTCATTGCTTAGGGTCACACCCTTTAGATTTTCTGTATGGACATGTTCGCCAGATTCAATAGCCCGTTCCGCCCTGCCGATGACTTCACCGTATTTTAGTACGGTTCCCTGAGCCGGAATCGCTGTGACGGCAATTTTATGATAGATGTCAATATCCTGTTTGGCCAACAGTTCTACAACCAGGGATCGGTCATAAAAAATCTGGACAGACTCACCGCTTGTCACAGGCTCCAACATAACGGCAACCATATCCTGGCGATGCATCAAGATAGCCTTTTTTTCTTTACTCACAGATAGCTCTCCCCTCCCAGGGATTAACCGGCGTTGCTATCTCATCCGGAGTATAGCACCTCAATCCGGTTAATCTTTTCAATTCGCCGGAGCCTTTTTTCCGCCCCGTCAAACCGGCTGGCAAGCCAGGTATCCACAATCGTGATAGCCGCACCACTTCCTAATACCCTGGCACCCAGACACAATACATTCGCATTGTTATGCTCCCTCGCCATTTTCGCCGAGAAACAGTCTCCCACCAGCGCAGCCCGGATGCCAGGAACCTTATTGGCTGCAATAGACATGCCGATTCCCGTGCCGCAGATCAAAATGCCTTGCTCATATTCACCACTGACTACCGCCTGGGCCACAGCGAGAGCCACATCGGCCGTATCAGTAGCCGAGCCGTCTAACGTGCCAAAATCCCGATATGCCAATCCTGCCTTCTGGAAACGGGCAAGAATATCCTGTTTGAGATAGAACCCGGCATGATCCGATCCAATAGCCAGCATATTTGTTCCCTCCTTTAAGCCTGTGTTACCACTTGATGTCCCCCAAACTGATTACGCAAGGCAGCGACCACTTTGCCAGAAAAGGTGTCGTCTTCCAGTGAACGGTAACGCATCAATAAGGAAAGAGCAATCACCGGAGTGCAAATCGAATTATCCAGTGCTGTTTCCACTGTCCATTTCCCCTCGCCGGTAGATTTCATAATACCTTTAATGGTACTGAGGCTGGCATCCTTTGCTAACGCATTCTCCAATAGTTCCATCAACCAACTGCGAACCACCGAGCCATGGTTCCATACGCCGGCAACCTGCTGCAAATTAAAATCAAAACCGCTCTTATTCAGCAATTCAAACCCTTCGGCAATAGCCTGCATCATGCCATATTCAATACCATTATGAATCATCTTGCAAAAATGTCCGCTACCGGCCTTTCCTGTATACAGATAGCCGTCGGGCACAGATATGTCTTTAAAAACCGGCTCACAGTAATGAACGGCTTCCGCATCACCACCAACCATCAGGCATACGCCCTGTAAGGCCCCGCTCACACCGCCGCTTGTACCGCAATCCAAGAAATAAATGCCCTGCCGTCTTAAGCTTTCATAGCGCCTGATAGAATCCTTATAATTTGAATTTCCACCGTCAATGATCACATCGCCGGCAGCAAGCAAGGGTGTTATTCCGGCAATGGCGTCATCAATCGGCGGTCCGACCGGAACCATTAACAATATGGTTTTTCTACCGCTTAGACGGCCTGCCACTTCGTTTATTTCCCTAACGACCGTTATCCCCCTGTCAGCTAACCCCTTTGTATTAGCCCGATTGATATCATAAGCCACAACACAGTGTCCTTTTTCCTTTAGATTAAGAGCTAAGTTGTAGCCCATTTTCCCCGTCCCGATTAGTCCCAGTTCCATAGCAAACCTCCATTTACACTTTGCCTATAGTATATTTTTATAAATATAGTTAACTCCATGCCTGCCTATAACTCCTGTTGTTTATTCGCAAACGCCTGTGCAGCATTTCCGGCGTATATTTTTTGTATGATCTCTTCCGAGACGCCTGCTGCCCGGAGCCTTGGCCAAAATATCTGCAGGTTATAATCCATTCCGGGTCCCCCCTGGTAGGATTTAAAATAAGACCGCCTGCCCAAATCCGCACCAATCAGCAGTTGAGAGCCCCATCCCCTGTCTACCATATTTTTTATCAGGGTGGCAATGACTTCATCGGGATAATATTTGATCCGCCCTGGTCCGTCATAAATCAAATACACGCCTTTAGCCGCCAATTGTTCATGATAAAACAAATCCGGATTACGGTCTATATGTCCCAATATAATATTGTCCGTCCGCACACCCTCTGTCAGAAGAATTTCAATGATTTCCAAAGCCATTGTCCCTCTTTCCGTATGAAGAGAAACGGGATAGCCAGTTGCTACGGAAGCTTTTCCCGCTGCCTGAAGCACTTTCTTTTCAACAGCGGTTATCACCTGATAATTGGCAGCAGCCTTAATCACACCGGCTCTTGCCTCAGACCGTTTTACAATAGGCCCTGCATAGTCATACAAATCAATTCCATCTTCTAAATCCTCAATTAGCAATCTGGCAATCTCTTCCACAGAATAGCGGTAAATAAAATGAGTTGGGTCGTAAAAAATCGACTTATGAAAACCTGTCGTAGCGACTACCTGTACCCCGGAGGCTTTGCTTATTTCGATCAGACTACCAATGTCACGACCGCTGCCACAGGGAGTCATTTCCACAACCGTTTTTCCTCCTGCCTGTTGGAACAAAGCTACTTCGTTTAACGCAGCCTCATAGCTGTCCATCAGAAAATCTTTCCCCCCATGAATCACTTCCCCGCCGCCGATCCGCATCAGATGCTCATGAGCATCTGTATTACCTAATACATCAGCCGGGATTTTCCCCAATACCGTTTGTACAAATTTCATATAAATCACTCCCCCTACATAGTAACCCATATGAGACAAGCATTCGTCTCATATGGGTTGTTTGGCATTTATAGGCCCAATAGCGGCCTGATTAATTTCAATATATACAAGAGAGGCAGCCACAAAACAGCATAGTCGATATTACTAAACATCAAGCCCGATCCATATAAGAGCCCCATCATCGGATAGAGGGCCGCCGCCCCAAGGTGGGCAATAAAACTACTGATAAAACCTCCTAATACGGCTCCTTTCCAACCGCCAAACTTATTTCCGAACACGCCAACCGTACAACCGTCAAAAAACAGAATAATCGGACTGGGAAATACAACAATCGGCGACTGAAAAGCAATCAGTAACAGCGTAACCAGAATTCCGGCCGGCACAGAACCCAGAAAACCCATCATAGCACCGGAAGAACTATACGGATAATAGACCGGGCAGTCCAGTGCGGCCACCGAATTAGGTATAATCCGTTCCGAGATTCCTTTAAAAGCCGGAATAATAGAGTTCAGGAACATCCGTACCCCAACCAGCATAACCGCCACACCGGCAGTAAATGACACGGCCTGCATAATAAGCCAGATAATCCAATGCTGAGATTGAGATAAAGTATATACATTATCTGCACCGACAACAAAGCCAATCACAATATACAAAACCGGCATAATCACCGCTAAGGCAAGAGTTACATCCTGGAACAGGTACAAACCGCCCGGCAATTTGATGCTGTCAGCATCGTTTTCTTCTGCTTTGCCAAAAAGTTTGCCGGCCCAAGCACCGATCAAGGCACCAAACTGCTGGGCATGCCCTAAAGTAAAATCATCACCAACAAAACTTTTCCCTAATAGCCGGGGTATTGCGGGAGTAAAAGTCCAGTACAAAGCAGCCAAAACAGAAGCAACGACGATCAGCGAAGTACCGGTGAGACCGAGTACTTCCTGCAGCGATAAAATGAGAAAAATAGCCAGATACAGCATCATATGAGCAGTTAAATAGACATTCTTGCAGATTTTCCAGGGCACCAGGTAAACCAATAACAAGTGAATAATAAAGCCAATAACAAAGGTTAGTACGGCTTGATTTGCCATCTTCAGCATAGCCACACCGAAAGCGGCTTCGTTCAAAGGCATAACACCTTTTACGTGTACCACGCTGTTTAGCATCCCCATGACCGGTGCAATAGAATTAACAATAGCTCCGGCGCCCAGCCCCAGAATGATAAGTCCGACAATCGTTTTAATAACCCCGTCAAAGGTCTCATTGAGATCTTTTTTCTGGACCAACAGTCCAACCAAGGCAATAATGCCTAAGAAAATGGGTGCCTGATCCAATACTTGAAAAATTATAAATTCAACAATTTCCTTCATATATCGTTTTCCCCCTTTTCATTCCGCTATATAGGTTATACTAGAACACCCCATTCTTTAAAAATCGCGATCAAACTATTATTGATCTCATCTTTCTTAATCAGATTTGTGACAAACACAACCTTGGCCGTTTCATAAATATGAGGCGGTATATGACTCTCCATGCTTTTCGTAGTTAAAATGATATCGCTCTTTAACCCCTTGATCATGCCGATATCAGCAACCGTTACATTAGCAGAAATTTTATTCTTGCTTACAAAATCCATAATAGCCATCCGGGCCAAACTGCTTGTACCCAATCCCATGCCGCATAAAGCGGTGATTTCATAGCGCTTGCTCATAATTATTCACCTCATATTAGAATATTTACTTTCTCGATATACCCAATTCTTTAACGCAGTAAGCCTTATGTATCCACCTCCTACCCCGACACTAGGCCACTCCTTGTTGTTCTCCAATCAGGAATTAATCAAATTCACCAGGACCTCGTTATCGGTTGATTCCAGTATCATCCTGACATGATTCTCATCTCCTAATAAACCGACTAAATCAGAAAGCGCTTCCAGATGGGTCGTATGGTCAATAGCGCATAAACATACCACAATATGTACCGGATCATTTTCCTTATGGCCAAAACAAACTGGGTTCTTCAATGTAATTAAACTCATCCCAATTTCATTTACGCCTGCCTCCGGCCTTGCATGGGGCATCGCGATGCCGGGAGCAATGACCATATAGGGTCCGATGTTTTTCACAGCGTTGACCATGGCGTCCGTATAGTCCGGCTTACTCGCTCCGACGTCCTCCAACAATTTTCCACCTGCCCGTACAGCCTCTTCCCAATCCTTTACAGCTACATTCAACTTTATCGTTTCTGCACGCAATAGATCCTTAAGCAAAGGTTGGACAACCCCTTTCTTTTCTTCAGTTTCAGCGATATTCAGAAAGCCTGTTAATTCTTTAATCAACTTATCTTCATCCAAAATCTTGCAATGGCTTTGAATAATGCTCATAATGCTTTGCAAACGGTAACCACCTGATTTTATCCCTTTAATCTCTTGCTTTAATTTCTCAATATCTTGTTCCGTCAATAAAGGATTCACCATAAACGACTTTATCTTCGAATTTTGAATAGGTACGGTAGATACAATCAAATCCACATGCCTGTTCTGTAAAACCTGATCAACCTGATGGAAAGCAACACGATCAACTATGTTGATATCAAATACAGCCTGTAGTCTGGTAGCCAGCATATTGGCTGTTCCAATTCCCGTTCCACAAACAAGAAGTATATGGGGACTTATCATTCTACCAGTCCGGCAACGTTCAACCGCAGCAGCAAAATGCATAACAAAATAGCCGATTTCTCCGTCATTCAACTGTTTCTTTCCATATTCCTCAAGTAACTTCGCTGCTTGCCGAACTATTTGAAACAAATCTCCATAGTTTCTTCTTAGTTCATCCAGCAGTGGATTCTTCAGGTTCAGTCCATGTTTCATCCGGTATAGCGTCGGTTGAAGATGTTCTAAAAATCCTTCGAACAACTGATTATCGGCAATCAAATTCAACCCCAGACTATCACCAACCTGACGAATAATCCTTTCAGCAATCAGCTGGCACGGTAGCCAATCCTCCCGATACCGGTTCGTCAAATTGGACTTACTGGCTCCCAGTAAATGAATGGTAATATAGCCAATCTCATCAACCGGAACCTGCAGTTTGTAATACTCTTCCAAATGTCCGGCCAGTTCAGAGGCCACCGCAAATTCTTTAGACAGTTTTAGAGAATTAAGTTCTCCTTTAGGCATGACAATGTCCCGCCCCAGTTGGATACGCTTAATTGCGATAGCAATATGAATGACAATCCCAGAATAAGCGGCATCTGAAAACACGGCATCTAATTCCTTTTCCGCTTTTTTTATGCATTGTTCAATATAATCAATATCAATGTCCTCAAACAATTTCTTCAAAGGATCATCCGGCCCCACAGCTATGCGATGATATACAGGTGACTTGACAATCTCTAAGGCCTGATTCATATCAATGGTTTCTGTCAATAGTTCAATCGCGGCCCGGCGCAGCTTTTTCTCCTCGCCGACAACTTTGATCCCGTACTTGGGAACCGACTTTAATTCCAGATCATGGGCTGCAAGCCACGCCTTCACACCGGTAAGATCTTTAACAATAGCACTGCGGGAAACAGAAAGCTTTTCCGCAAACGTATTAATGACCGCAAAACCTCTTTGCTGCATGAGATCACTCAAAATAAAATGAATTCTCTCTTTAGATGACAGGCTATATTGATAGGAACTTATTTCACCTAGACAACACAAGACTTTTTCTTTGTTCTCACAGGGTTCAAGAAATTCCACACCTACATTAGGTTTCCTAACTAATTGGGGTAACGAATTATACTTTAAGAATTCATCAATTGTATTCAAATTGTAGCGAATCATCCGGTTGCTGACCTTAAATAAAGCAGCCAATTCGGATATTTTTACCGGAACAGTGGCATCCATCAAAGAAATAAGAATTTGCGAACATCGTTCATCCAGCGTAATCACCAGCACCTCCCTCAAGAACTATCATAGTAGAATGCAATTTGTTTGAAAAGTTCAACATCTTGCCAGTGAACTGTGGCAAAAGTACATCATAGCAGACAAAGAACTCTGCCGTTCTTATATTCAATTAAAATAGCCAAACATAAACTGTTTAAAAAATAAAATTATTTTCACTTGTTGCTCCTTAATTCTAGCATATACATCATTAATCATGAAAATAGTTTTCTTTAAATCAATAATTATTAAAATTATTTTCACTCTGGTTGTATTTCCACACCTTTCCACTTATACTAATAGATAAGTATAGTTTGTGTTATAGGAGGGTTTTCACTTTGGACCGCGATCAGAACCCCAATGCTTGTTTATCTACTATTCAAAGCATGTTTCAAACACTAACAAAAACCGAAAAAAAACTAGCTGAATATATCCTCAATAATCCGGCAGAAGTTGTCCATCTTACGATTACTGAACTAGCCGACCGGTGTGTCACCGCCGAAGCCACGATCACCCGGCTTTGTAAAAAACTCAACTACTCCGGCTTCCAAAGTTTAAAAATCTCTCTGGCTACTGACATCTATCAACCCTTCGAATCAGTGTATAACGAAGTAAATGTGGATGACCCACTGCAAACAGTAATAGGTAAAATATTTCAAAATATTAATGAAGGTTTGCAGGATACCTTAAAACTACTCCATACCGAAGCTTTGGATCGCGCCATTTCCGCCGTTCTGTCCGCCCGGCGGATTGATGTGTATGGTTCCGGTGGTTCGGCTGTAATCGCCGCCGATGTCGAACACCGCTTCTCTCGTTTCGGCATTCCGGTTAGGGCCTATGCCGATCAGCACATGCAGGCTTCCTCCGCCGCCCTCCTCCACCGCCATGATGTGGTTATCGCCATTTCCCATACCGGTTCAAATCGCGACGTCATCCAGGCAGTAAAAATAGCAAAGGACAATGAGGCAACCATCATTGCCCTTACCAGTCATCTCCGTTCTCCTCTGGGGCAAATTGCCGATATTGTCCTTCAGGGCATGGCCCGCGAAGTAAACTACCGCACGGAAGCCATGTCTTCCCGCCTCGTGCATCTGGCTATTCTTGATGTCCTTTACGTTGGAGCTATGCTACGTCAACCGGACCGCATTACCGACAATATGCAAAAAATCCGGCAAGCCATCGCCAGCCGAAGATTATAAGTTTAAAATTTTATTTCCCCTAAACCCAATAAGTCTCGCAAACTTGATCGGTCGACCAAATTTGCGAGACTTATTTATTCAATGCTTCTTTACTTTTATTATAAATTGCATCAACTCAACTGTTTGACTTTTCTTTAACCAAACAATCTAGCCTTAATCCAAGCAGCCGGTATTCCCAGAAAGACAACACTCCGCAGCCTGTTCGCTTCGGAGTGTTAGCTACTATTTGTGCATTTTTTTAAGTCAGTTTACCGCTACCGTTTGGCAATCCTACGGTGTACAGCTTCCTCCGGGATTTGCTTTCAGCTTAATGCGGAGGCCACTTCTTCCGTGGTCCGAAGGCGCCCTATGCGCGGGAAGATATACTTACAAACATAATCATGCTCTTCTTTCGTCACCGCCGTCATCGCATCTTCCACAAAAATCTGCTGGTATGCATGTTGATAGGCTTCTCTTGCCGTGGTATCCACGCCAATCCCGCTGGATATGCCACACAGGACAATCGTATCAATGCCGCGGCGGCGCAGCTGCAGATCGAGGTCGGTACCGTAGAACGCACCCCATTGCCGTTTAGTAACTACATGAACAGGATTAACCGTCGTCAGTTCCGGTACAAGCCTGTCCCAGCCCTCCGGAAATTGGACCGGATTTGCTGCCATGTCCAGCTTTGGCTGAAACATGTCTTTACCGTCAAGCGAGGAAACCCTGACAAGAACGACAAACGCCCCCTTTTCCGCAAATACCTTAGCCAGTTTGCTTGCCTGCCGGACAACCTGTGCACCGGAATAAGGCGAAAGCTCCCTGTTTACAATTCCCGCTTGCAGATCTACTACCACAAGGGCTGTTTTGTCGGCTTTTAAAAGTTCGGTGGCTGCCGGTTTTATCTCTCCCATTTTCTCGCTTCCTTTCTCTTCGGATCTTAGAGCTTTTATGTTAGTTTTTTATACACCGCCAAATAAGCCCATAGCGCGTTGGCCAACAGCAAGGTACTGGTAACAAAAAACACATAACGGATACCCCAGTAAGCGGCAATCTGTCCGCCCAAAATCGAGCCGCCAAATACGCCTAAATACTGGGCCGATATATTAAGGCCAAACACCCGCCCGGTAAGAAACTGGGGGGTGATTCTTTTAATCAGCGCATTCACCGAAGGATTCAACCCGGCTAAGGCTAGACCCAGCAAAAACCGCAAGCCCATCAACTGCCAGGGATTCTTGACAAAGCCCTGGGGAATAAAAACCAGACCGGCCACACCCAGGGCAAGCAGCATAACCTTCTGAGCGCCAATCTTGTCCGAGAGTTTGCCAAGTCCCGGAGCGGCCATGATATTAGCCAGGCCTGAAACGGAAAAGACAACTCCGGCCGTCAGCGCAACATGGCTGGTATTACCGGATAACTGAGTGACATATATGGTGATGATGGGTTCTATAGAATACAACGCCAGCGTAATCACAAAGGAAGTGACAAACATGACCGCAATGATATTTTTATTGGGGATCGTGTTCCATACTTCACCGACAGTCAGCGTTTTCGCATCCTGACGGCTGAACGATTCCTTCACAAAGAAAACGGTAATCATAAAAGCAACCAGCATCAACGCCCCGGTAATAAAGAATACATTTTGAAAACCGAAATTTTCGCTTATATAACCGCCAATGACCGGCCCCAGCAAGGAACCCGCAACACTTGCCGTGGAAAGAGTACCCAAGGCCCAACCGGCGTGCGCTCTATCCGTCTGCGTCGCAATCAGGGTAGTACAGGCCGTACTATACCCGGTTATCACGCCCTGCAGCAATCGTAACCCAATCAATTGATATACATTCTGAACAAAGCCCATAGAAAATATAACAATCGCCATACCAAGACTCGCGCGCAAAAGCATTGGCTTTCGGCCGAATTTATCGGCCGCCCGGCCCCAAATGGGCGAAAAGACCGCGGAAATGATAAAGGTAATGCCAAAAGCAATTCCCGAGAACTGCGAAATAAGACCTGCATCATGGATGCCCAAATGGTCTATATAAAGTGGCAGCACTGGCGCGATCTGACTCATTCCCACGCCAGTCACAAACATTCCGAACCAACAAACCAGCAAATTTCTTTTCCAGACCAGCATGCTATGAACCTTCCTTCTAGTACTCCGCCAACTTTAAAATAGGAAGCTGGTGACAAGGCAAAATTTTGTCAGTCAAGGTTGGTGAAGTATTACACTCTGTACATCTCGTGCATGAATCATTAGCAATACTATAATAACCGGTCCGGCTACTGTTATTCCATGCATTATCTTAAAATCCATGGATATTCTTGCGATAAAATTCCGAAGGACTTACCCCCTCCACCTTCTTGAATATCCGGCTAAAATAGAATTCGTCGGTAAAGCCAAGTGCCTGTGCTACTTCCTTTACCTTTTTATCACCTTCGACGATAAGCTCCTTCGCTTTATCAATTTTAATCCGGTTGAAATATTCGATAATAGAATATCCCGTAATTATTTTAAACGTCCTTGACAAATAAAAGGGGGACATATGCATCACCGCCGACAGTTCAGGCAGCGTCACCCGCTGCTGGATATGCTGATGCATGTAGGCAATAACCCTTTCCACCTTTAGGGAGTTTGCGTAATTTGGGTTTTGCCTTCGCTTGTTTTGATACAAGGCAACGAGTAGCTGCTGCAAGATAGTTTTAGTAATAAATTCATATCCGGGCAGCTTCGCATTCCAGGTATCAACTAATTTTTTAAATATGTCTTCGATGGGGTAATAATCCTTTAACTCCTGTGCAGGCTGAATCGGGAGCATTTTCTTTTCGTCCCTGACAGCCCATTTCCCTTCCTCAAAGCTCACCTCGGCATAGCTAAAATGTACGGAGAAAAAATAGATAGGTTCTTCTCTGCTTGTTTCTATCGAATGCAGCACCTCCGGACAGATATAGAACAACATGCCTTTTTTAACCGAATACTTTTTTTGATCCACGGTGATGTCGCCGCTGCCGCCTGTAATAAAAATCAGTTCATGATGCGGCAGCGTTCTGACAACCTTACGCCGGAATGGCCTGGTTTCATGTATTTGCCGGCTATTGCAGTAATGGATATGGAAAAAAAGATTTTTTATATGCATGCGTCCCTCCCCCTTCTTATGTTTCTACTTTCCTAACAGATTAGTCTGCAGATTTTCTCCGCGCCCAGCGACCTCAGCCGCCATCACCAGGCCGGCGCAGTTACTTGTTTTATTTCATGTCCGGGTTGTATCTTGTCACTTGCACCGCGCCAGGGCAGCCAGTTTATTAACGGTGTTCCAATTACGCACAGTCATAGGTATACCTAACTTATCCAGATGATTGGCGAGTTTTGAATTTCGAATGCCCTGATAAAATAGCAGAAATACATCCCGCCCCTGAATCTGGAATTTCTCACTTTCATTTCGATAAGCACTCAATTTCTCTATGTCATCAGGACCGGGAGCTTGCCTCAGAAAAGCCACATATAAGCTTTCTGCCGCCGATGCCGCTACCGCTTCTTCTAATTCTTCCTCGGAAAATGGACAATGCGCAACAAGCTCTGCCAATTCTTCAAGTGTTCTTACCAGGACAGTGACTGCAAAGCCAAAAACCTGTCCAAACTCCTGCTCAATTCTCTGCTGAACCGATTTTGTGTCCTCTGTTGATTTGAATACAACATTGCCGCTTTGAATATACGTTTGAACACAGTCAAACCCCAATCGTTCAAACATTTGCCGCAGAGCTTCCATCCTGACCGTATTCTTTCCTCCCACGTTAATGCCCCGCAACAGCGCTATATAAGTACTCACTGCCATTAATACCTCCTGCCAATAAGATCGGTATTTTTCAACAGGCTGTCCTTCGGTATGACAAACCAGCAAAATAAAAAAACTATCCACAAACTGCGTAAACCTCCGATCTGGTATAACCAAACCGGAGGTCTTTTATTCCCTTTATTGCAGCATGTGATGATCCCGGAATTCGGCCGGACTGACACCCACTTTTTTCTTAAACAGCCGCGAAAAGTACTGCGGATATTCAAAGCCCAGTTGATAGGCTACCGAAGCAACAGTCGTTCCCGGCTCCAACAGGAGATTTTTAGCCTCATCGATCAAATACAGATGAATATGCTCGATCGCTGTTTTGCCCGATTCGGCCTTTAAGGAATCACTCAAATAGCGCGGGGAAACAGCCAGCTCTTTGGCAATCCAGTCTATGCTCGGCGTTCCGAGGTCATTGAATTTCCCTGTGGCGAAATATTGGGCAAGGGTTTCTTTAAACCGCTGACCGAGGCCACGCTGCAACTCCTGGCGGCCGATAAACTGCCGTTTGTAAAAACGCTCGGCATATTTGAGCAATGTCTCCAGTAAGGCAAGCACAATCTCCTTACTATGCTCATCCTGATGACTATTGTATTCCGCCGCAAGATTGTTATAAAGCGCTGTAACAATCGCTTCTTCTTTCGGCGATAAATGAAGCGCTTCATTCACGGTATAGGAGAAAAAACCATAGCTTTTGATTTTCTCCGCCAAGGCATGGCCTCTCAGATAGTCTTCATGAATATTAATCACAAACCCTGTTTTTTCTAAGGCCACATCCTCCCACTGAATGGTTTGCCGCGGCGCATAAAACAATAAGGAACCCCGCGTAAAGTCAATACTAGTCCTGCCATAAGCCATTTTGCCGGAAATAACATACTTTAATGAAATGATATAAAAATCGGTCGTAATCGGCTGTGAGCTTCCCCGGTGCGGGATATCCGCCGAGGCCAGGGATACCAGTCCGAACATGGGGTGCTCCGGTGGCGGCCAGCTCATATATTTATGAAACTCTTGTACTGAGTTGAAATGTTCCATCATCACACCTCTTTTCGGTGATTACCCGGCTTGCCGCCAATAAAGCGGGCCGGGTAATCGATTGCAGGATCAGGACAAACCCTCCGGGGATGCCGGTTAACAACGCAGGCTCTCCGATAATAGTTCCTAGAGATTGGCTTTAAAGAACGGGACCAGTTTCGAAAGAGCTTCCTCCACATATTGCGGGATATCGTACAGCGACATATGGCTTGCTGCCTCGACGACGTGATAGATCTTGTTTTTGCTCGCCGCCCGCTCATACAATTGATCGCTCATCCACTTGCTGCCGGCCTTGCGTCCCGCAATAATGAGCAGCGGCTGGGTCAAAAAGAGGTCTACCATGCTGAGTGCATCCCAAACTGCCAGTTGCGTAAGACTCCGGGCCGCACCATACCCTGGGGCTGTATCCTTTTGGCAACGCGGCGTGCGGTAGTATTCCCAGGCCTGTGCCAGATCTTCATGGGAGGCATCTTCCTTCCTAACAGGTACAATCGGGAAAACTGCCGTCTCTTCCCCATTGGCGTCATCGGTGCGGGCTTGCGAACCGAACTCCAGCATGGCCAGCACCTGTTCCGGACTTCCCGTGCCTTCCCAGCCATGCCGCAGCAGCGCGCCGAAATTGGCCATACTGACCGTCGCCAACGCTTTGATGCGACGATCACCGACGGCCGCACTGGCCGTGTAGCCGCCGCCGGCACAGATGCCCATGGCGCCGATCCGTTCCCGGTCCACATAGGAAAGCGTAGTCAGATAGTCGATAACTGCGCTGATATCTTCTACCCGAATATAAGGATTCTCCAACTGGCGCGGCTCGCCGGCGCTTTCTCCCTGGTAGGAGGCATCGGCGGCAATGGTAATGAACCCTTGCTCAGCCAGCCTCTCGGCATACAGCCCGGCAGTCTGCTCCTTGACACCGCCGCCGGGATGCGTCACAGCAATGGCAGGATACTGCTTATTCCCGGTAAATTCCGGCGGAAACCGAATGACCGCCGACATCATAATATTAGCACCATTTTTATTCTTAAAACTAATCTTTTCCATTTTTCTCGAAACTCCTCTTCAATAAACTAATATCAATTATTATCCTTATAGATTTTCTTTATAAAAGGGAATCAGCCTGGCCAATGCCTTGGCCACCGGTTCCGGCTTATCATACAGATCATAGTGCGAATATCCTTCGACCACGACCAATTCCTTCTTAGCAGACCGGGCCCGGCCAACGATTTCGCAGCCATCCCGGTAAGCGCCGAAAGCGCCGACTTTATCGCCCACCACCACTAAAAGCGGTTGCGTAAGCAATACCTCTGCCAGGTGAAAGGCGTCCCAGCTCATCGCGGCGGCTTGATGGGAGAAAAGCGTGCGGGTTGCCCCGTTCGGCGTTTCTCCCCGCGAAGTGCGGTAATATTCGGTTGCCTCATACACGTCTATTTCGAGCAAACCGTTCTGCCGTGCCGCTTCCGGCGAGGCAGGCAGCAAATCATCCACACGCCGCTGCGCGCCACGAACCTCAGTCGTACGTTGCTTGGCAACGGCTTCCATGAACCCAAGGGGATTGAAGCCACTAAAGCCTTCCCGCATCAGACGGCCATAGTTTACACCGGTAACAGTTCCCACCGCCTTGATGCGGCGTTCGGTCATCGCCGCGTTGATGGAGTAGCCGCCACCGCCGCAAATGCCAAGTACGCCAATTCGTTCCTCGTCTACATAAGGAAGGGTCACCAAATAGTCGACAACGACGCGAAAATCTTCGACCCGCAGAGCCGGAGCTTCCAGATAGCGCGGTTCTCCACCGCTCGCTCCCTGGAAGCTGGCATCAAACGCAATGACGACAAACCCTGCTTTGGCCAGTGCGGCGCCGTACACGCTGCCCGACGTCTGTTCCTTGCAACTGCCGATAGGATGGGCACTGATAATCGCCGGATATTTACCTTGCTCGCTAAAGTTATCGGGTACATATATATCGGCTGCAATATCCCAATACATGTTCTTGATTTTAACAGTTTTCATTTTATAAGCTCCTTTCAGGTTTGGACTGTTTTCTACCACCTGACGATAGATTTATCATAGCAAACCGAAGGCAACATAGAAATAAACGAAACTGCACTATGTGAATACATTTCTGCAAGTTGTCCAGAACCGGCCGTAGCGCTTCTTGTTCTTTCTAATGAACGCTACAGCATATAAAAAAGGGGGCCCCATTGCCTTTTAAAAAAAACGCTTTGCGACACCCTTATTTATTCACCTATTCAACCTCAGCTTGAACGATTTGATTCCGCCCGTTCCTTTTCGCCTGGAGCAAAGCCTGATCAGCCCGTTTAATCAAACAATCGCGATCGGCATAAGCCCCGGGGAGCATCGTAGCTGTGCCAATACTCACCGTATGCCTGGGAATGTCCGGATTCCTGCCGGAGCTTAGCGCTATGGCCTCCCTGATCCTTTGTCCGATCAGCAGGGCCTCTGCCGCTGAGGTGCTAGTGTTGGAAAAAACAGCAAGAAAAAAACAACCGGAATTATCGCCAACATGGACTGGGGAAGCTGAAATAAACCCCTGCCCCCTGTTATTTTACAGCGATATGGTCGCGTATAAATAGGATAAACTATTAGAAAGCTTTTGTTAAATTCATGTTAATTTTATGTTAAGTTTTTTACATGCTTCAACTTCACTCCAATTTAATTACCACAGTACCAACAAGCTCTTCGTCCAGAGAAACTGCCTGTTGTCGACCTCTTCTTATCTTCTTCATAATTTCATAACTGCTGTTTCAAGCAGAATTCCAACACTAAACACAGAGCAGGACTTGTCGAAAGATTGTCTAATATTGTCTAAAATTGCCTACTCTCTATCTATATTAATAAGCAATTTGTTGAGGGAAAAGATTACTAAATAAGAGGATCATTCTTTAGGGGATGTTTTTTAGACGACGTTGAGGTGGAAAGCATGAAAATTAGAAACAAAATTATTGCCGGCTATCTGGTTGTTTCCGTCTTGGTACTTGCTGTTGCTATTTCGGCCGCCTACGGATTCAACTCAATAAAATCGTCTTTTCAATTAATCACTGACCAATCTGAGGCAAAGATTATTTATCTGCGCGAAATTCAATTCTATTTTACCGGTCAGGCTAATGATGAAAGAGGCTTCCTGCTGACGACCGGACCTGAATTTCGCCAGGAGATTACCCAAAAGGCGGATAACATCAAAAAAAGGATTACCTTAATTCAAGGCTTAATCGACAACAACGAGCACGCTGAATTACTGAAAAAAATTGATGATGCTCACAGCCGGTTCACGCAAATCAACTATAAGGTAATCGACCTTTATAATGGCGGACAGGCTGAGGCGGCGAAGAAACTGTCCTTTGGCGAGGGCCGCAGTACCCGCAAGGATCTGGAAACCTCCTTCAATCAGCTGGTAAAACTTACTGAGGAAGATATTGCACACAAGAAACAATCCGCGCAAAACACAGTCGACAGATTACTTTTATTTATTGCGCTAGTTTCTATTTCGGTCATAGTAATCGGTATTGGGATAGGTATTTACCTGGCACGAAGTATTACCAAACCGATTAATACAATTACCGATCATATTAACCAGGGAGACATTGGCTTCGCGGCAACAGTTACCGTTAACGATGAAGTAGGACTTTTAGTTAAGGCTTTTGAAAAACTGAATTCAGTTTTACGGCATATGGTAGCAGATATTCAGTCCCACTCTGAACAGGTAGCCGCATCCAGTCAGGAACTCACGGCTACCGCCGAACAATCCAGTCTTGCTGCTTCCCAGGTGGCGGCCGGCGTAGAGCAAATTGCCCATCAAACGGAACAGCAAAACAGCTTTGCCCAGTAAGTAGTTCATGCAACGGAGAATATAACGTTCCAAATTAAAGAAGTCGCCCAAGACATTGCCAACGTAGCCACACTCTCAGAAACCACCAACTTCGAAACCCAAAAAGGTGTGGAATCGGTCAATAAAGTAGTGAGCCAAATGAAAAACATTGAGTCGTCCATGGCCGATTCCGCTTCTGTCATTGTCCGGCTCGGTGAACGGTCGAAAGAAATCAGCGATATAACTAACTCCATAGCCGCCATAGCGGCTCAGACTAATTTACTGGCGCTTAATGCCGCCATTGAAGCGGCAAGAGCCGGCGAAGCGGGACGCGGCTTTGCGGTCGTGGCCGAGGAGGTAAGAAAGCTTGCAGAAAATTCTCAGCAAGCTTCTCAACAAATCGTAGAGCTTGCCGAAGCAATCCAAAGCGATTCCCAACAGGCCGTGAAAACCATCCGGCGGGGTACTGACGAGGTAGAACTTGGCACAGAGGTTGTGACTGACTCTGGCCAGTCCTTTAAAGGGATTGAAAAGTTAGTTGAGGAGGTTTCTGCCAAGCTAGCGGGTATTGCGGCTGCCGTCCCGGCGATGACCCGCGAAGCAGAATCGGTTTTTGACTTAGTTAATCAACTGGAAGAAGCCAACAAAGATATTGCGACACAAACTCAAACCATGTCTGCCACAACGGAAGAACAATCGGCGGCTATGCAGGAAGTGGCCGGCTTTAGTGAAAACCTTGCCAAGATGGCCCAAGAGTTGCAGGCCATTGTCAATAAATTTAAGGGTTGAGGAAAAACTCCTCAACCCTTATTTACCAACACACCTGATTCATCCGGCTTTTTCTTCGTCTGGCTATCGCCAGATACCTTCTGAATATGTCCCATAGTGATAAGCTGACTTCCATTTTAATTGGGGAAAATATACGGACAGGCCGGCCGGTCAATCGCCGCAACCCAGGTGACCTGGACAACGGGAACATTCCTGCCGTTTACCTGCCTGGTTTGCAGAGTGCCCTGCACTTCATACCAGGCACCTTCCGTAAGGATAGCCGAGTCCGCTGTTTCACAGATAATACCGTAAGGATAGGCATCAGCCGCGCAGCAGCCGACCACATATCTAACTAAGGATGTACTGCCAGGCAATTCGTCATTGCTTTTATAGGCAAATCCCTTTAGTTCTATGCGTTTTCCGCTGTTTTCCTCCGGATGATAGGTAAGTTCTCTGAGAACGCCAAGGAAATTACTATCGGTTATTTTAACAAAGGTTGCCTGCTGCAGCTCATTGCGATAGTCCTCACTGGAAGATTTATTGGTAAGGTTACTGTTCAGACCCCGGTTATTGACCATATTGGCATTAAGATCAGCGTTAGGCAGCAGAAAAGCAACCAACAGCGTAAGGATGAAGGGCAAATAGTTCAGAATCCGGTCATGAAAACAAGAGTGGCTATCGCGAAGCTCTCTTGTTTTTTTGAATTTCCAGCACTGCCTCAACAGCATGAGGAAAAATAGAACACAGGCAATCTCGATAAAGCTGGTAAAGCGGGGATGAACATATAGTATAATTTCATTTGTGTAGACAAGCTTATATAAGAAAACAAAAAAACCCAGTAATATAGTGACTCTGATCATTAGATCCCTGACTGCAGATGACATATCGTATAACCCCGTTTCAAAATTCAAAAGTTGCTATCGGATAGATATAACTGCCTAGCAAACAAAGAAGTACAACAATGGTAATTAAGGTGATGACAAACCGTAAGGGAAACGTATGCAGCAGCATAAACAAGTTTTTTATATCAATCATCGGGCCAAAGACCATGAAGGCAAGTAAAGACTGGGTGGAAAAACTGCTGATAAAGGAGGAGGCAATAAAAGCATCCGCTGATGAACAAACGGAAATGGTAAAGGCAAACAGAATCATCACCATAACGGATAATAACGGAGAGTGGCCAATGGCCAGCAAAAATTCCCGCGGCAGAAAGGTTTGTACCGCCGCGCCAATGGCCGATCCAAGAATCAAGAATTTACCCATTTCAAAAAATTCACTGCAAGCGTCATCTACCACACTGAGCAACTTTTCTTTCCAAGCTTTTGCATGGTTATGATCATGGGAATGGCATTCACAACCGTGGTTAACCGCCGGATTTATACTGCTTAACGGGACTTGTTTAAACAATCGATCAATGAGCAAGCTTGTCCCAGAAGCCACAAAAAAAGCGATGAATAATCGAAAAAAGGCTATTTCCAAGCTGTTAAACGCGTAAAATGTGGAAAATGCCACAACCGGATTGATAATCGGGGCGGATAATAAAAAGGCGATGGCCGAGTAAAGTGGCACTCCTTTCTGCACTAACCGCCGGACAATGGGCACCATGCCGCAATCACAGGCCGGAAAGATAACGCCCAAACAACAGGCCAGTAAAATATTGTAGCTCTTCTTTTTGGGCAATGACTCCTGAATTATCTTTTCCGAAATAAAATTATGCAAAATAGATGAAACGAGTACGCTAACTAAGATAAAGGGTAACGCGTCGATGAGAATACCTAAAAAAATGACTTTGAAATTGGAAAGATTCTGCCACATATTAGTTTAGCTCCTTACATGGTAAACAAGTAACACCACTAATTATTATCGTCCTTGTTAAATGTGTCAAGAATTTCCGATTTTTCTTCCCTAAAATAGTTAAAAGCACCCTTTTCACCACAAGCAATTATGTATAGCACACAACTACCCAAGACGCAAAAAACGGCAAGGTTCAGGCAGCCTGAAGCCTTGCCGTATGCATGTATCTATTGCCCGCACCGTTTTTCGCAATACCTTGCATCCATATGTTGCTATAACAAATTCTGAAGTGCCTTAATAGCAACGTCAGCCATAGCCCTGTAACCGGCCTCATTGGGATGTACACCGTCACAATGCAGTCCGGACTTTATTTCGGCAGTCTCTTCATCAACCATGGCTGCATAGAAGTCAATATAGTTAAGACCATTGTTAACCGCATACTCCTGCATAGCTTCCCGGCATTCGCCTAACAAGATTTCGGCCGACCAGTCATTGCACGGTATCGGCAGACCAATGATCGGAGTAATTTGATTGTCTCTAGCCAGTTGTACCATCTTTTTGATATTGCCAACAACCTGGCTGACCTCCAGGCCTTCATAAGCGTCATTCGTTCCGCCCATGATGATGACATAGGATGGCTTGTGCCTGCACACATCGCTGGCAAAGCGACTGAGCATACCGCTGGTGGTATCGCCGTTCACTCCGCTGTTGACCTGTTCTATCGCCAGTTCTTTAGCCGTAAAATAAAGCCACGATTGCTCCGGCGAATAGGGAAAACCATAGGTTACGGAATCGCCTATGGCAACTATTTTTACTGCGTTAATAACAATCACCCTCCCAGCTAAATATAAACCCTCCCAACAGGTTTATGTGTCATCGCATATAAGGCTCTATAAAATACCGGATTATTCTTTATTACTTTAGTGATCATGCTTTCGGCATGGCCAATCATGAAAAGTGCCGTTTATACAGAATGGACTTTACTGCTAAAAATACGACTAAATTATTCCCTTTCCTCCAACTTGGGGCTTAAAATTTCAATGTACCCCAAATCGCCATTAACCCTTATTTTTTCTCCGTCTTTAATTAAGGTTGTGGCATCATCAACACCTACTACCGCGGGAATGCCATATTCGCGGGCAACCACTGCCCCATGGGTCATTAAGCCGCCGACTTCGGTTATAACTGCAACAGCAGATTGAAAGAGCGGGGTCCAGCCTGGGTCAGTATGGGGTGCCACCAGAATTTCCCCTTCCCTCAAAATAGCACTCTCCGGCCTAAGTATAACGCGGGCAATCCCTTCCGCCACTCCGGCGGAAACGGGACTGCCGATGATCATTCCGGCTGAGACATTTTCTTTATTAAGAGGAACAATAACAATTTCGCCCTCGCTTGTCATGACTCGCGGTGGCTTCAAATTTTGATACCGCCCGTGTTCTTCCATGCGCTTAGCAATCAGTTCATCAACATTTCCCGCAAAATTGTGCTGCAAAAGATTAACCAGTTCATCTAGTGTCAGGAAATACACGTCCTTGCTTTCCCGCAGTATTCCCTGTTGGACAAGTATATCAGCTTCCTCCATAATGGCTTTTTTGCATTCAGCCATAACGGCAATGAGAATATACTTATGTTGCTCGCGCAGCCCGCCTAACTGACGGTAAACAGCGATTAGCCGTTTAATGATTTTGCTTCTAAAATATTTCCCTTTTACCGAGTCTAACATAATATGCATAGCTGTTTCGGCTTCCTTTTGCCCCTCGGCAAATCGCAGCCGATGTTCGCCGGCCCGCAGGCTCTGCAGGTGACTGAACAATGCGGAGTTTAACCGTGTAGGCGCTTCATACCAGCGTGTAACGGTCATATCAATTTCACCGGGACACCTCATCCCGTACTTGTCCATGAACCCGGCAAAAGCACGTCTAAAAGTTTCGCCACCCGCTATACCGTCAAGTCCGGAATAAAAGGTTTGATCATCAGCTTTTTTGAGATATTCCTGGACCGCCGGCAGTTCCCGCAGCAGATCGGCAAGATCGCCCAATTCCAGCCCCATCTCACTTGTCACATTGTGAGGAAGTGACTTATTCAATTTATTAATCTCATCATCATGGCCCAAACGAGGGGTAATTGCTTTTTTCAGCATAAAAACGGATATGATGCCGGGAAAAACATAAGGAATCAGGTTATGTAGAATATCGAGTAAAAGAGTTTTCAATTGCTTTTGAACAATGATTATCCGTTCGGCGCCCTGTTTTCCATCGAGTGCTTGTTGTATCCCCTTTTGGTGTTCCCGGGTATATATTGCTACCTCATCCAGAATATGTTCCAGGTTACCGGAACGAAGAACCTTCCATCCCTTCCTTAAGATAGGAACTGCGATTTTTCTAACGGACGAGAATGCTGTGTTATGAGCAGATTGGCTTTCCTCAAGAAAGTCGGGACGCGAAGTGACCGCCGCCACAGCCCGGCTCATGCTTTCGTCTACATTTTTAAGCACTGACGGAACAACCTTGCGGGCTATCGGATTGTGCAAAATATCGGTAAGATCAATAAACACTCTTCCCCCGGCAAGATTAAAGACACTGGCCGGAAATATATGCTGTAATACCGATAAGCCCAATGGCTTCATTGCATTCGTTGCCATTTGAATATGGCCAAAGGACAGCAATACCCGCAAAGGCCGCTGCGGCATATCCGGCCGGGGATAAAGGGTGGTAATCGGCCGGCTCTGGACAATATATATTTCATCCTTTGCCACACAAAATTCGATATCCTGGGGTACGCCATAGTGTTGCTCAATCTTTTTGCCTAGCACCGCAAGCTCACTAATTTGCCTGTCACTGAGAGCTTGCTGGTCCTGTTGTTCCGGCGGAATTTCCTTGGTGACCGTACCGCCTTCCGGTAACGCATAGATGGCTAATTTCTTTTTCGCTAGCTTCTTGCTGACAATATGACTATTCTTTACTTTATATAAATCAGCAGACACCTGCCCGGAGACAAGGGCTTCACCTAAACCAAAACTGGCGTCAATGGAAACAACCGTCCGATTACCATTTACCGGGTCGGCGGTGAACATGATGCCAGCAGTGTCGGGGCTTATCAGTTGCTGAACGACTACAGACAGATAGATATTCCGGTGGTCAAAACCATTCTTAGCTCGATACACGATAGCGCGGTCTGTAAACAGCGATGCCCAGCATTTTCTGACGTGCCACAGCAGTTCTTCCTGCCCTTTCACATTTAGATAAGTATCCTGCTGACCCGCAAAGGATGCGCCAGGCAAATCTTCTGCCGTTGCGCTGGACCTGACGGCGTAAAAATTTTCCGTTCCCTGTTTTGCCCAGGCCTGAATAATGGCATCCTTAATCGAAAGCGGGATAGGTATTTGCTCTACATGGGTCCTTATCTGCTGAGCGATTACTCTCACTTGCTCTAAGTCGGCCAGTTCAATTTGGTCTAGGGCAGTAAAAAAAGCCGACATTTCCGTACTCGTTTCTACAAATTCCTTATAGGCATAGGTCGTTATACAAAATCCGCCGGGTACAGGAAAGCCGGCCTGCGTCATCTCACCCAGGTTAGCCCCCTTTCCGCCAACATAGCTAAGGCTTGAGGCATCTATTTGATTAAAGAAGAGTACATATGGCTTCATACCCAACCACCTTTACGTGATTTTTTAACCGACTCTGCTGATTGCTAAAGGGTTCCTTTTTTACATTTAAATAGAGTGTAACAGCGCATGCCCATCTATCCTTAGTATATTACATATTTTAGCTTCTAGTCAGAGCAAAAGCATCGGCTATGCAGACTAAGTTCTTTCCGGCATTAAACCTCTCGGGTTTGTCAAATACGTCCGAATAAAATAATCCTCTTTGCCAAACTCCGCAAAGAGGATTAAATATACTATTATTTATGTCTTTCTAATCACATCAAGCTGAGGGGATTAATAGTTTTACACTAATTTAAATGTGCTTTATACTCAAACGCCGTTATTCCATAAATCTTTTTGAAATGCTTATTTAAATGAGATAAATCGACAAAACCACATTCTGCGATGGCTGAATAAATATCTTTGTTTTTCTCCAGTAACTGCTTGGCACGATTGACCTTGCTAAATATAAAAAATTGATAGGGTGAGATCCCCGTATTCGCTTTAAATAACCGGATAAACTGAAACTTTGACATAGCCAGCTCCCGGGAAATTTCATCAAGGCTCAATACATTTTCTATTTTAGAATAAATCATTTCCTTTGCTTTTTTAATTAGCTTACTATCTTTTCTATAGTCTGTATAAAGATTAATCCGATTAAAGTTATCTACGAGAGACAGGAGCAATTCACTGCACAAAGCTTCCTCGTCCTCACTTAGAATGGCGCGGGAAAGCTTTAAAATACTATTCCGCAGAGCTTGATGATAGACAATGGGGGCTGCAAACCGGACTATATCCTTTTTCCCCAGGATATCTAAAAACAGCCTCGGTTCAATATACAGCATAACATAATCAATCCCCGTACGGTCATGGGCTCTGCCGTCATGGATCTGCTCAGGATTAAACAGCATAACCCCGCTTTGATAGGACGACTGAAAACTGCCATCCAAATTATACTGTTGAATGCCGCGCAAGGTCACACCCAAGGCATATTCCTCATGACAATGCTTTTTATAGGTGAAATCGGTAAAGCTCGCGGATAGCGCCGTAACCTCGGATGACTTTTTATATATGAATTTTTCCATACCGCTCATCTCCCAACAAGCTCAACTAGTCCTGACCCCATTATAGCAGAATAGATTAAAAACAGGGCCATACTGATATTAACTGACTTCTGATATTTCATCAGAAACTCTTTAAAAATCGCCCCAAAAAGCACCCAGGTAACAAAGGCTAGAAAACCAATAACGGTAATAACTACAACAAATATTGATAACAACTGAGGTTCTGTATAATATGGCATGACAAAACCCGGAATGACCGTCATGGTAAACAATACCACTTTGGGATTTACAAACTGCATAATAAATCCCGACCGAAAGGTGGCAGCTTGCCTTGCCGTTGATCCTGCTGTATCCATTTTGTATATCTGATAAGCCAAATACAAAATATAAAGAGTTCCGATGATCTGCATGATCAGTAAAATCTTAGGTATTACGGCCGCAAGTACAGTATTTAAAATGGCAGAACCGGCAAGCAAGGTACCAAAGGCAAGCGTTGCTCCATAGGTGTATTCCATCGCCTTTTTTACTCCACAACCATGCACCGTAGACAATATAACAATATTGGTCGGCCCCGGTGTAAACGTTACGATAACGCAATATATTAAAAAAGAGGTAATATTCATGACACAAACTCCTCACGAGGTAACCCACTGATTTAATGAGCCTGCCAGCCTGGCGAGAGATTTTTTCGTCTGGCAAGGAAGCAAAACCACAGGAATAGCGATCCCTATTTCAAGGTTTTGCTGACGCAGTCAGGCGGAAAAAGATCCGTCAGGACGTGCAGTGTGAATTAATCAGTGGTTACCAGGTTGTTATCATGAATATTACATCAGGAAAATGAATCGGTATAGTATATTATTGCAGCATCTTCTTACCCGTCCCTTCTAACAGAGCCGGACCATCTCTTTCAAAGCAAACCGATAGCCCTATTCCCGTGCTTTTTACGGGATTACCCTCTAACTGTCTGCTCGCAAAAGACGTTCCCGATTTAAGCTGCTTTTATAGCAAAGCACATAAGTAAATTACGCCCACACCAAGAAGAGCCAGTGAACTTAAAATAGGCAACGGCTTTTCAACAAAATATTGTAATTGCGGATAGGGAGCAATAACTGCTTCCTTTTTTACTTTCCACACCGTATAAGAAATAGCCAGCAGAGCGATGCCCATTCCACCGGCAAAAGCACCGACGAGTAAAAGTCCCAGCCAGGCAAGGTGTAAGGTCAGGCAAAAGATAAAAATCACACTGGTTACCGGACAGGGAACCAAACCAACCGAACACGCAATCCAGGCCGGATTGCTCATCGCGGGACGGTTGGTTGCCAAGTTACCGGTTTGTTTTGTTTGCATAGCGTTATATAGGGTGTTAAGACTAATTCCAATGATCAAGACAGCAGCAACCAGTTGCAGGTCGACATTCAACTGCTGTGTACTCAGCGAAGCATATTTCCCCAGTACGAGATACGTGACTGCTATCATAGTGGTCGCTGACAATGCATGCAACAAGGCGGCAGCAAGGGAAACAAAGCCGACTTCCTTTACCCTGCGTTGCTTGGCAAGAATCCAGGTAGAAAGCAGTGTTTTTCCATGCCCTGGCCCCAAGGCATGTAAGGCGCCATAAACAAATGATAGCCCCAACAGGGAGGCAAGTAAGCGAAGATTCGTTTGCGCCTGTAATTCTTTTACGGCCAAGGCTACCTGATGGTTCATTTCCTGCTGCAGTTTGCTAAGAAACCGTAAATACGGATTATGCTCAATAAACAGATTGACTGGCATTAAAAGAGAATGCAGTGTATTACCCAAGAAATAAACTATACCATATAGAAGTAAGCCGCAAACGATACATACGATAAAATGCTTAGTTTTCATAATTTTTCACCTAAAATGAAACATAAATTTTGTCGATACCACTTTCGCTCCGTTGTTCCAAGCTAACCGGTTGAGCACCTTGATTATCTATTTGAAAATTACCGGGATACATATCGAACTGATTATAAATAGTAGGATCATCAAACCATAAGGTTACACTGTGATTGATAGGTTGATTGATAAACAAGGTAAAGCGGCATTGTAAAATGCCATCTACAAACGTTGTTTGAAAATATGCCGGCATAAGGTTAGGATAAGGCTTGCCGTCGATTTCAAGATATGTATAATAGCCGGAACGAGGCGCCTGGCTGCCATTCACCAATAGCTGCATTTGCGGAAACACTAAATTCCAGATGGCAGCACTGTCGGAGCCACCGCTTTCTTTAAATAAAGCGGATGACATATCGTCAAAGTCCCATTCCACATTGATCTGAGAAACAGCGTGGTTACCGGTGACAATCGTCGCTTTCGGCGTAATAAACACATGGGGATGTGCGCTGACCGGCAAAGTAAATATGAAGCTACAGAGTACTGCCATAAGCCAAATTTTCATAAGTTGTTCTCTCCCAAATTGCCGGATAACCACTGATTAATTCACGCTACGCGTTCTGACGGATCTTTTTTCGCCTGACTGCGTCAGCAAAACCTTGAAATAGCGGCACTATTCCTGCGGTTTTGCTTCCTTGCCAGGCGAAAAAATCTCTCGCCAGGCCGACAGGTTCATTTAATCAGTGGTTACCTAGAATGATCATTAGCCTTTATTGGCTAACTATAGATTGAATAGCAGCCCCGGTATGAATCCCTTTTTTAAGAGAATATAAGAAAGCGAGTGGGTTTGGTCATGGTGAAAGATCGGAATTCTCTTTAACGTAAAGGGATGCTTAAAGGTTTCCACGCCCAGACGGGTAGACCATCCGGCCATATAGCCGGCTTCTTGTGCTATCTGCAGCGTATCGCTGGAATAACTTCCGCCGGGATAGGCAACAAAGTCCACTTTACTGCCTATGATTTGTTCAAGCGTAACCTTGGATTCCGCTAATTCAATTTTAACCTCATCAATAGAAAGCGTGCCCAGTAAGCGATGCGTCACCGTATGCGACCCGAAGTCCATACCGGCAGCCTGCATTTCACGAATTTGCGATATAGTCAAGCGATCAGCTTGTCCAATAATACCGGTAATAATATAAAAGCTTGCAACCATAGAATATTTTTGCAATAGGGGAAACGCATAGAGATAATTGTCCAGATAGCCGTCATCAAAAGTAATGATCAAAGGTTTCTCCGGTAGTACAACCGCTTTATGCTGGATGATTTGCTGAACCTGATTAAGCGATAAAGTCGTATAGCCTTCCTGAGACAAGGCCTTAACGTTTGACTCAAAATGTTCAGCCGTAATTGTATACGGATTATCTTCCTGGCCAATCCGATGATACAGTAATACCGGAATACTATGATTCAGACCTTCATATTCCCAAAGAAATGACAATCCAGCTACAGTGCCCATCGCACCGAAACCAAGTTTCAAAAACTGCCGACGTGAAAGCATAAAACATTTTCTCCTAAATAGTGGCTTTAGCTAATGTATCCTTGTTTATTATACAACTGCCTGCATTTCTTGAAAATAGGAATATTCCTATTAAGCGCAAAATGTTTTTTTATATTGGCACAGCTCAATGCAGGGAATCAATGAAGCCGTCCCCTTTTTGAGGTTTAAATTAGAGTTCGTTAAGTTTCAGAGATAAAAACGGCAAGGCTCAGAGAATCTGATGCCTTGCCGTAAATATTATTCATAGTTGGTGCGCCGGGAGAACCACGCAATGATATAAAATACCTTGTTCTATCTACTAGCACAAAGTCACTTTACTAATTAAAGCTCTGACTCTAATTCTTCATTGATAGCTCCAAGAAGTCAGTTTTCCTTTCATATCTACATATCCCCATTTATTATTTACTTTTATCGGTGCTAATCCATGGGCAAATGGTAATGCGTAGTCATACTCGTTTGAAATTAATTCATCCCCATTTTGTTTATAAAACTTCCATTTCCCCTCACCAAAAACTCTAAAGTTTTTACTATCATCATAAATAATATACTCATATACTTTGCTTTGTATCGGTATCACAACTTTATCTGTTTTATCAATAACTCCATACTTGTTGTCTAATTGCACTTTAAATAATCCATCACCAATTGAACTTATGTAATCATATTTTAAAGGAATAATTTCTTGACCGTCAGTATCAAAAACACCTTCCTTACCATTCAATTTTACAATAATCAAATTGTCTCCAGCATACATTGTCGAACCATTATAAAGCTGTGCCAAATAATAAAGATTATCATATTGTAGTGGAATAATGACTCTATTTTCTTTATTAATCAACCCCTCTTTTTTATTAAGTGCAACTACTGCTAGACCGTCCTTAAAAGGATGTCCACTATCATACTCAAAAGGAATGACCGTTTTATCCCTTTCATCAATATAGCCCCATTTTCCAGCAACAGATACCGCGGCCAGCCCTTCACTGAAATAATAATACCCCGCATATCTCCAGTCCTCATCATATTTTAGAGGAATTACTTCTTGCCCCCGATAATTGATAAATCCAAATTTCTTATCTTTCTGAACCCTAATTAAGTTAGTTCCCATGCTTACTCGATCATATTCTACCGGAATAAGTTCCTTCCCGCTTCGATCAGCAATACCCCATTTATCCCCCTGCCGTACTACGGAAAGTTTTTTTACTGGATCTTTTTCATCCCACTGTGAAGAACTTGAAATAAAATTATACCCAACAGGAATTATCGTATGCCCCGACTCATCCAACAGGCCCACCTTGCTATTTAGAATCACATTAATTGTTCTGTTAAAATTAATTTCGATTTTATCATAAAATACCGGAACAATTTGCCTGCCAGTTGTATTATAAACACCCCATTTCCCTCCCTGCTTCACAGCAAGAAGCTCATTCTGAGGTCTATTCCGCCAATCTTTGCAATAAGTTATTTCTTCATATTGAGCAGGAATAATTTCCTTTCCCGATGTACTGATTACTCCATACTTGCCAGCAATTTTAATGATTGCAGTTCCTTTATAAAAACTTATATTTTCATATTCAGCAGGTACAACAAAATTACCCTTTAAATCGATAAGCCCCCACTTCCCATTTATTTTAACTGCTGCTAAGTTCTCGGAGAAAGAACGAGCCTCATCAAATTTCAGATTTTGTTTTTCATCCGCATAAACCTTTATTCCGACACTTGAAATAAATAGAATCAAGATAAAACTAAAACATAATACCTTTTTATTAAATTGCAAAATCAACCACTTCTTTCATATATTTATTTATCAAATAAGGACTCCCCTGATTCTATTTCATCCAGAATTACAAAAAACCTGCCTAATTAATACATAAAGTAAGCTACCTAGAACACAAACGGCAAGGCTCAGAAATCTGATGCCTTGCCGTAAGTATATCCATAGTTGGTGCGCCTGGGAGGACTCGAACCACCGACCAACGGTTTAGGAAACCGCTGCTCTATCCACCTGAGCTACAGACGCATATACCATTGTACTCAAAATATTATAGCAAATCGTCTGAACCTTGTCAAAAAGACCGGCGATTTATGCTTATGGCTTCGCTTTTACAAATTGTCCCTCGTTACAACTTTATCCATGCTGTCTGTCTTACCACATTCACCACCTTTATTTATACTATCAGGAATTTTCAGAATGCGACCCTTCCCGTGACATTGAGAACTTTCCAAAAGCAAGAGTCAATTTGGTAAAAATCCATCCAAATTGTAACTATGTCCATTTTAATGTGTGTTGTATTTTGATACAATGATAATGAATATCAAAATCGTATTCAATGTGGAGTTAATCTTAGCTCTTCGGATTAAACGAAACGGAGGACATTGCAAATTAGAATGAAAAAGCTTATAGGGTTGACTGTCGCTCTCTTCCTATTGACGGGCATACTAACCGGATGTGCTGAGACGCCTTCGAATAGCAGCACAACATCGAAAGTTACCGATAAAACAGCTGTGGAAATAACCTGGCCACGAACAATAAAAGATGCTTTAGGCAAACAAATAACCTTGAAGAAAAAACCTGAACGGATTGTGCTTCTTGATTTTGGGTTCATGGAAAGTATGTTCGCGTTGGGCGTTCCCCCCATTGCCTCGACTTATGCCGAAAGGTCATTAAAAGGTTTTGGAACTTTACAGCCCTACGCCGCGAATGCGCAAATTGAAGAATTGGGGGAAGGCAGGGCGCCAAATCTTGAGAAACTGGCGGAACTGGCGCCTGATCTTATTCTCCAGACCGCCGAGCCGGAACATCTGGATATGAAGTTATACGAAAGAGCTTCTCAGATCGCTCCCGTAGTAACATTCAACAGTTCTGACTGGAAAGAACAGTTGAGGAATTTCGCCGCATGCCTCGGTGAAGAAAAAAAGGCAGAGGCATACATTATATCTATCGAAACACTACTTGCTGAATCCAGAAAAAAGCTTTCCGGACATAATGGCAAAACCGTGGCGTTACTATTTGAGAGCAGCGGTAATAAAGGCAACTTTGTCATTACGGGCTCTGCGGAAAATCCGGTGTGGTTCGACAGGGAAACCGGCCTTGGTCTGACGCCTCCGGACGGTTATCCCAGGAAAGGGGAAGCGATATCTTTGGAAGGTTTGGCGGCGATAAACCCGGATTATATCTTCCTGTTCGGTTCATTGGGGTCGGCGGCGAACGACTACAAACAAAACTATTTGTCGGAAAAAACGCAGGCTTCCTCCGTCTGGCAATCGTTAACCGCCGTAAAAAACAGACATGTTTATCAGCTTGACGCGGCAGTGCGGGCAGTCGGCCCCCTGAGCATCAAGCTTGGAATTGAAACCATAGTTGAGAACATGACCAAGTAAGGAATCCCCTTCGATATATTCTAAGCCAGGGACAGCAAAAAGCCTGCGCCTGGCTTTTTGTTGTCTTAACAATTATTAGCCCGGTCCAGCGCGCGAGCGCGTGACATGGAGGAGATACATAAGCAATGGATCAATCAAAATTCCCGGCAAAGCCGGTTCAAATCAATCGAATAAAAAGCTACCCCTGGGCGGCATGGCTGACCATCGCCGGCGGCACAGGACTACTGGCGATGATCATGGCATTTTCCATTACCAGAGGAGCAGCCCAAATCCCGCTGTCCTCGGTATGGAACGCCTTGTTTCACTTTAATCCGGCAGATACACAGCACTTGATTGTGGTGGACCTACGCCTGCCCCGCGTGCTGGCCAGTGCCTTGGCGGGCGCGTCCTTGGCGGTGGCTGGGGCTGTTATGCAGGGTGTGACCCGCAATCCTATGGCAGATTCCGGCTTAATGGGTTTAAACGCCGGAGCAGGGTTTGCTCTCTCCATCTGCTTTGCATTTTTCCCCGAACTGCCCTACCTGCGGCTTATCCTGTTTTCCTTTATGGGAGCGGCCATAGGCGCGGGATTTACGTATGGCATCGCGTCCCTGCAGCGTGGCGGGGCGACCCCTATGCGCTTGGTACTCGCAGGTGCGGCAGTCACCGCATTGCTGACTGCACTTAGTCAGGGTATTGCTTTGTACTTCAATGTAGCGCAAAATATCATGTTTTGGACGGCGGGCGGCGTGGCCGGCTCCAACTGGGAACAAGTCAGGATTATGATCCCATGGATTACGGTCACCCTTCTGGGCGCAATCGCCCTTTCCCGTTCCATTTCCATCATGAGTTTGGGTGAAGATGTGTCCAAGGGCTTGGGGCTAAATACACTGCTTGTCAATTTACTCAGCAGCGCCGTCGTGCTGTTACTGGCCGGCGCTGCTGTGGCGGTGGTCGGTGCGGTGGGTTTTGTAGGGCTGATCGTACCGCATCTGGCTCGGTTTCTCATTGGGGTGGATTACCGCCTCATTATTCCCTCCTCGATAGTGTTAGGAAGCCTGTTGGTGGTATTGGCGGATTTGGGTGCGAGAACGCTCAACCCGCCCTTTGAGACTCCCATTGGCGCGCTCATCGCCTTGATCGGCGTTCCTTTCTTCCTGTACCTGGCCCACAAAGAAAGGAGGGCGCTATGATGAATATGCAACAGGAGAAAAACCAAGCTCATAAACGAAAAATTACGCGCAGGAATACCGGTATTGTATTTGCTTTTTCGCTACTGCTCCTGTTGTCGTTTCTCGTCAGCATGAACAGCGGCTACGTAAAGCTCTCGCCGCTGGATACACTGAGCACGCTGTTCGGTGGCGGCAGCGACAGGGAAAAGCTGCTCCTGTTCGGCTTCCGGCTGCCCCGCATCGTGATTGCCATGCTGGTAGGAGCGGGACTTTCGTTGTCCGGCTGCATCATCCAGGGTGTGTCCCGCAACGCCTTGGCAGACCCCGGTCTGTTAGGCATTAACGCCGGCGCGGGATTGACGGTTATTTTATTCGTACTGTTTTTCGGCACTCAGTCCATCCTGTCGGTTTTTACTCTGCCATTTCTGGCGCTCATCGGCGCCGGCATTACGGCGGTTCTGATTTATGCCCTGGCTTACAAAGGGCATACCGGTCTGGCACCGATTCGCTTAATTTTAACCGGTGTGGCAGTGCAGGCAGGCATTGCCGCACTGACCACGGTGCTGGTGGTCAAACTGGATGATACGCAGTTTGATTTTGTGGCAGCCTGGCAAGCGGGCAGCATCTGGGGCTCTAACTGGAAATTTGTTCTGGCACTGTTGCCCTGGCTATTGCTGTTGATTCCCTATGTGCTGTCCAAGTCCCGCGTGCTGGACGTGCTGAGTCTGGGAGATGATATCGCTTGCGGCTTAGGAGTTGCGGTGGAAAAGGAGCGCAGGCATCTGCTTGCCGCCGCTGTGGCGTTGGCGGCCTCCTGTGTGGCGGTTAGCGGCAGTATCAGCTTTGTAGGACTGATTGCGCCCCATCTGACGCGGCGGCTGGTGGGGCCGGGCCACAGGGTTTTGTTTCCCGTCTGTGCTTTGGCCGGAGCGGTACTGGTATCCGCTGCAGATACGCTTGCGCGGGTGCTTGTCCAGCCATTCGAAATTCCCACCGGCATTATGGTTTCAATTGTGGGTGCACCGTACTTCTTGTACCTGCTCACCAGGAGCAAACAGTAAACAAAGGCAGGGAGAGAATATGAACAGTATTGTAACTGAAAATCTGGCCATCGCCTATGACAACAACCTTGTTGTCGCTGATTTAAAACTTCAACTTCCCCAGGGAAAGATCACCGCTATTATTGGACCGAACGGTTGCGGCAAATCCACGGTACTCAAAGCGATAGGACGTATTTTGAAGCCGAAAGACGGCATAGTGTACTTAAACGGCAAGGATATCCGCAGCCTTTCTACCAGAGAAATAGCACAGAAGCTGGCAATTCTGCCGCAGTCGCCACAGGCGCCGGCGGGGCTGACCGTGGGCGAGTTGGTAGCCTATGGCCGCTTTCCCCATCAGCGGGGTTTTGGCAAGCTGGGGCCCCAGGACAAAGAAATCATCGCCTGGGCGTTGGCAGCCACCAAGCTTACAGAACTTGAAACCACTGTGGTGGATAATCTTTCGGGCGGACAAAAACAGCGGGTATGGATTGCCATGGCTCTGGCACAGCAAACCGACCTCATTTTGTTGGATGAACCAACGACCTATCTGGACCTAACCTATCAATTGGAAGTACTGGAACTTTTATACCGGCTCAACCGGGAGCAAAACTGCACGATTGTCATGGTGCTGCATGACCTGAACCTGGCGGCGCGTTTCGCAGATTATATGGTCGCCATCCGCAGCGGGGATATCATCCGCCACGGCACGCCGGCAGAGGTCATAACCGCCGAGGTTCTCCGTGAAACCTTCCACATCGACGCAAATGTTGTTGTAGAGCCCCGCACTGGACGTCCCGCCTGCATTTTCTATGACCTGATCAAAGGGCTGGAAAGCAATTGAAAGAGGTTTTGGAATGAGGCGCTGCGACAACGTAGCAGGAAGGGAGATTAGTGACATTAACCTTGCTCCAAACATACTTGTACTTTTCATCCCCTTAAAATTTTTATTGCCTTCATACAGACAAACTCTGCATGAAGGCAATAAAAGTTTAGGAGAATGTCCAGCGCTTCGGCTGCTTTCCAGAATCCAAATATCCGGAACATGGTAGTAGACAGGGTTCAGCTTTAGAATTGCATAGTTGCCGACAACTTAACAGTGCGGGGGCTACCTAACGTGACAATACCATCGTTGGCGGAGCAGCCTGCCCAATAGTGTTTGTTAAACAGATTTTCTACGCTGAGCCGGTAGGTGACGGGGGTCTTATTAATGACCGTCTTGTACCGCGCGCCGATATCATAGCGTACCCAGTCCGGGATTTTAACGGTGTTGGCATTATTGGCGTATTGGGAACTGGTATATACGGCCCGTAACGAAAGTGCAAGATCCGGATTCCAGGGCGTATCCCACTCGACGCCGGCATTCATCGTCCATTTGGGTACGCCGAACGGCGTATTGCCGTTATTGGCGGCGGTATTAGAGCGGACCAGTTCGCCATCGGTATAGGCAATGCCGCCTAACAGGCGAAGGTTTTTCGCTATGTCGCCGAAGGTATTCCATTCAATGCCGCTGTTTCTCTGTTGGCCGTCATAGGAATAAAGATTGCTAGTAGTCGTATAACTGGGCATTTCAATTTTGAAAAAGGCCAGCGTGTTAGCAAAACCTCTCTTGTCCCACTTGATACCGAATTCGTGCTGTTTGGTTTTGTACGGTGCCAATACCTGACCTGAATTGCTATAACCTGTTCCCACCACAGTTCCAACGGAAAGCGCTTCAATATAATTGGCATATAGAGACACCGCTTCTCCCCATGGTTTGACAACAAGGCCGACCATCGGCGTATTGGCGTCGGAGTCGTAGGTGGTTATTGATGTCGGTGAGCCGGTAGCAAGGCTACTGGCATACTTGTAGCTTGTCTGTTTCACATCTTGCCGCCGTACTCCCAATGTTAACTGAACCTTTTCTTCGTCAAAGGAAAGCGTGTCGGCCAGGAGAAAACTGGAAAGATCGGTGACGGCGGTCTTGTTGCCCTTGTTCACAGTCAGGCTGTTGTAAAGATCGGCAACCGCAGACGGGTTGTAGATATTTGTTGCCATATTCAGTGCGGTACTAGCATACGCATTGGAAAAATCCGTATTCTGGAAGTTCCCCCCCAAAATGACCTGATGCTTTACCGCACCAGTCTGGTAAGTACCGCGCAGTCCTATTTCGGAAGCAGTGGTGTCAGTCCAGAACCATTGATTAAAAATACCCTTGAGAGTGGCCGAGCCATCTGTCTGAAGGGCCTGCACGTGATTGCCGTTGATAAAGCCGGTGGCGTTGGCGGATAGTTTGCCAATACTGGCATAGGCGGTTAAATTGTCCTGTATGTCGTATTCACCTTTAAACAAAACCCCGTTGTTCCTTGTGGTGCCCGACACCCCTTTGAATAAGTTGGTCGAGCCGCCCGGCGCTTTTACATAACCGTAGGTGGATAGGTCATACATAGAGATAAGACCGCCGTCGTAATGCTCCTGCGTGCCATATGCGTCCAGAGACAGCCGCCAGCGGTCCTTGCGGTAATCCACGCCCAGAGCCCCCAGCAACCGTTTACGGGATTGGTCGTCAGTTGTGGTCTCGCCGTCCGAATATAGGCCGTTAAAGCGGATGCCCCACTCCTTGTTTTCACCGAAGCGGCGTCCTATGTCGATCTGACCGCCGAGCTGGGACGAGGAGGCGTAGCTGGTGGTAAAGTTAGTGATATCCTCGTCACCGGCCCGTTTGGGCACCAGGTTGATGGCGCCGCCCACCGAAGTGCTCACGCCGCCGTAAAGAAAGGAGCTGGGCCCCTTGAGCACTTCCACCCGTTCCAGAAATTCTACGGGAACACGATAGTTTGGTGACAAACCCGCTATGCCGTTAAAATAGAGATACTGATAATTTACATCCAGACCGCGTATTTTGAAATTTTCACTGACCTGTCCGCTGGGGGTGGCGAAGCGAACAGAGGGATCATTAGCAAGCACGTCAAATACGGTATCGGCCTGCTGGTCTTCCATGGTCTGGGCGGTATAACTGGTGATGTTGAAAGGCGTGTCCATGAAATCCTTGTTGCCCAGTACGCCAACATTGGCGCCGCGGGCCACTTGTCCGCCGGCGTAGGGCGGAGGAAAATCACTCCATTTTTCACGGTCACGGTTAGCCGTCACTTCAATTCCTTCAAGACTAAATTCATATTGTCCCTCCACTGTTTTACCCGACTTTTCCTGTTTCTCAGTTTGCTCGGCGGGAACCGTGGTCTGAGCTTCCTCCCCTGCGACGTAGGACGTAAACGCAGTTTGCCAAAATAAGCTGCCGCTGATTATGGCGCAGAAAAGTTCTTTTGGAAAATACGGAAACTGTCTTTTCATATTCTTACTCCTTTGCTGTATAATTTCCGGATCATTTTATCAGTGATTATCATTATCATTTATTTGCTTTTTATAGTATAACAAACTGCAAAGCATGGACGAATAGATATTTTCTTAAATATTTCTTGATTTTTTCAAAATTTTACCTAGATATAGCTATAAATGAAATTGAAAATTATTGGCAGCGTTGTTAGAATGATAATAATAACCATTATCATTCTAATTTTATTTTTATAAAAAGAAACTACTCTTCAAATAGGGTTTTGCCCCACTACTTGAAGAGTAGCTGACCTTATAGTGATCTTTACAAACCGATACGATCTTAAAATTATTGTTACTTAGGGGGAACAAAAAATGAAAGTGGATATTGATGATCTATCCGATTATTTTTCCAAAATACAATTTAGCATAATCGACATAAGACGAGCGGTTATCGAACCTGGAACAAAACGTTTCGGTACGGTTACTTCGCCATTTTCAGGTATCATTTTTCCATTACGTGGCCGGTCAAGAATGTTTTTTGACGGCGTTCCTTATGACATGGAGCCCGGTAAGGTATTTCACGGAGGTCCGAATATGCCATTGGATAAAGAGGTCCTGGGACAATCCACGTGGGATTTCATGGTCCTGCATTACCAAGTATATGGCAATACCAAAGGGACGTTCCCCTATGCATTATCGCATTATGAACTCAGCCCGGGACATAATTCGCGGATAAACGACGCGCTGTACCGGCTGTACCATCTCTACACAACGGCAGGTAACCTATCGGGTCTGAGAGCCAAATCCCTGTTTTTTATCATTTTGGATGAAATTTTAACTTGCGCCAATTGCCGCTTGCATAACGGCAGCCACGAGCTGGCGGAAAAAGCCGTCGAATATATGAAGGATCACTATATGGAGCCGCTCACCGTACCGGAGTTAGCTAGGCAATATGGTCTGAACAGTAATCAGTTTGCCTACTTTTTTCATAAACATAAAGGATTGAGCCCAAATGAATTTCTTATCGAATACCGAATGCGGCGGGCGAAAGATTTACTCCGCACCACGTCCTGCTCTGTCACGGAAATTTCTGCTTGCGTTGGTTACTCAGATCCTTTTTACTTCAGCAAATTATTTAAGAAGCGAACTGGTTTGTCTCCTAAGTTATTCAGAGAAATGAGAGGTTGATAGCAATTGATTCAGAAGCACCGAAATTAAATATCTTCTCTTATTTTGAACCTCACGTCTAACGTAGGGTTTCTGCATATAAAAAACAAAAGATCTGTATTTTTACAGATCCTTCAAACGGAAGAGAAACCGTTGCTCTATCCACCTGTGCTACAGGCGCATATACCTTTATAGCCAATCGCCTGAACCTTGTCAAAATGCTGGCAGCTTGCGTTTATACTCCTGCAGCGCTCTTACGCGTCCTCCATCGTTACGATTCTTAAGCTGGTGATCAGGCCGTCCCGAGTTGTAAAGAAGTAATCCAGCAATACCGGACTGCCCGCAAAGTCGCCGGAAACACGGGCGGATAAAATCGACTCCTGCCGTTTGGCGCTAAAGCCCATAACCAGATACTGATTTTTATACTTCGCGCTATCTTCAAACCATTGCCGGATAGCATCCTTGCCGCGGAACTCCTGCCCTTCGGTATAAACAACCGCCTCCTCGGCAAAGCAGGCTACGAACGCCTGGCTGTCACCGCTAGACTTTGCCTGCATAAATGTATCAATCCGTGGTGGCAATTTTACGGACACGCTCATCCCTTCCTTTACAAACCGAATATACACAACACTGTTGTCGCGGAGCAGCTCCGCTGCCTGGCCTTCTCTAACTGCGCCTCAAATTATTATACCATCAAAAAGAGCAAATAGCCGCCTTCTTTGATGGTATAATAACATTCACACTATAGCCGGACCGGAAGCCTTATTTCCCCGGAATAGATGGTCCGGTAATACGTCCCCAGTTGGCGTTAATGGCGGCGGCAATCATCTGTTTGCCCTTAATATCCAGATGCAGTCCGTCTGTCGCCAGTTCGTTCGGCAATATCCCTTCCGGCGACTCCATGCCCTGAGCCACATCTATATGATCCTGCGTCCGGATAAAGTCATTGATCTTCTGCCGTTCCTGCTGCCAGCCCGCTGCGGTCGGTTCGTCAAACACGCGCTTAATATTGCCCGGATTAATCGGCGGCAGCGTCAAGAATACAGGATGTATCCCGTTGTCCAGGCATTTTTTCTTCAAGGCGGTCAAATCTGCAATAATATCCTCTGCCGAATAACCGCCGCGCATACTATTGGAGCCTCCCATAATGATCAGGTAACGGGGCTTGAACGGCAGCACATCCTGTTCAAAGCGCTCCACCATCGTCGCGCTGGTATCGCCGCTCTTTCCCAGGTTGATCACCGGAAAATCCAGATAGTGCTGATAGCTGTATTCCCAGTCCGACGGCGAATACGATACTGCACCGCCGCCATGAGTAATGCTGTCGCCGTAAGTGGCCACCTCAAAAGCGGCGCCGGGGACAACGCCAAATTTGCCGACATCCGAATAGACTCCCACCGGATTCCCCTCCTGATCCATCGCCCGCACTCGCCAATAAAAAGGCTTCCTGCCAACCCGGGGCGTGGAATCATAATAGTCAAAGCCCACGGCAATAGCCGAATCGATGCGATGCACGGAAGGTTCTATTCCGTTAGGGTTTTCCGGCAAATCATCAAGAATTTCCACTTCATACTTGTCCCCACCGGCCACAGGAATCCAGGCATATACCGGATAAAGCAAAACACTGCCCGCCGTTTGGTTAAAAACAGAGGTGGGAATAGGCTTTAGCTGAATGTCCTTGTCCTGATCCACATATACCTTTTGCACGTCCGAGTCATCGCCGATGCGTTGTCCGTCCAGATTAAGGCCATGAACCCGCCAGTAAAAATAATCTTGCTGTAATCGATCAGTTAGATCAGCATTATAGCCATTGACATAAATATAAGAAGTTGAAAAAAACGGCGTCGGCTGGAAGCGTGGTTCATCATACACGCCCGGATTTTCCTGAAACAATTCAATTTCATAAGCCACGGCCGACTCCACCTTGGTCCAGCGCAGCACTGGCTTTAAGGATGCCGGATTCTGTTGCGAAAACTCCACGGTTGCCTCCGGCTTATCCGGCCGGGGCATTTTTTTCACAACCGTTTGTCCAGCCGTTGCTACCGTCTGCGTATCTACCGGATCTTCCGCCGCCGTCGTGCGAAACAGGAAAAAACCTACTATAAAAAGAGCGATACCACTTAGCAAAAAAAACTTTTTCACGGCTGCCTCCTTCTGGGCAACGTACTTTTCGCTCCCCTTTACATATATTTTTCCGGAAGCCTTCGCGCTTTATGCTCCGGCAACCCTTGTCTATTTACTGATAATTATAAATGTCTTTGAATAAAAAGGCTAGTACCAATGCATTGTCCTGTCAGGATAGGAAAATATATCCACCCAGAGCGCCTTGACAGCCGCTTGTAGCTGCTCCTATAATTTGAGTAGTACAACTGACTGTTCAGTCCAGATTCTACGGAAGGAGGTGCGGCTGTGAAGCCATTTTTGCACCTGCTGCTTGTTCTTTGCTTTCTGATCTATCCTTCGGCTGCCGCCTGGGCCGGTCCCCAGGAAGATTATGAAGAAGCTTATAAAATTTATCTGGCTGCCGCCACCAGCGCCGCAGCCTATAGCGACCGTCTTGGTGAGTTAAGCACCCGCTACCTGGAGCAGGACGGCTGGCAAATTGATCATTACGTTCAGCCCCAGGGCCGCTCCGGCGTCCGCTACTTGATTGCCCAGAAAAATAATACGCCCTTCTATTTTATCGCCATTGTCGGTACGGAAAATGAAAAGGATGTTAAACTTGACCTTAAAGTGGATAAAGTACCCTTCGCCGGCGCTACCGATGAAGAAATCTCCGCTGCTGCGGCTCAAAAGAATGTGCCTGATACCGAACCTAAAGTCCATAAGGGCTTTAACCAATTCCTACAGGCCGGACCGGCGGCCACGCTGCGCAGCCCCCGCCGGGGCAGCCTGGCGCTGCCCGATCTGCTGACGGCGAACAAAGACCGCAAGCTTTACCTGACCGGTCACAGCCTCGGCGGCGCAGCCGCTACCCTAGGCGGCGCAAGATTAATCAGCACCGGTATGACTTCCGGCCAACTGGAGGTTATCACTTTCGGCGCCCCGGCTGTGGGCAATGCCGCTTTCGCCGCCAAGTTCGCCCCGATCCTGCCAGTGACCCGCATCGTCCAGTCCAGCGATCCGGTCACCGGCGTGCTGCAGACCCTATTCGGCGGTTATCAGCAGTTTGGCCGGGAAATAAAATGGCCGGCCCCAGCCTTCGTAAGCGATTCCCATCAGTTAACCGGTTATATCGATTCGGCCATCAAAAATTATTACGACAAACGCCGCCTGGCCATGGATGCCGGCATGCCGCTTCCCGCTTTTCCGGCGTTTGCCGGGGCCAGCCAGGACAGTGCCTATATCCTGCCGCTGAAAAACAGCTTGCCCGAGAACTTAACCACCGAATTCTGGTATATGAATGAGGCCTTGCAGGATGAATACCGCCGCACCTTTTCCCGCCAGGTAACTCCTGCCGACATGCCGGATTCCTGGCAACAGGCAGCAGCGGCCTCCGGCTGCCGCTGGGTCATTGCCTCTGAAGTCAGTGCCAGCCGCGTTAAGCAAGAAAAGAATGCCTATTATATCACCCTGACTCAGACAATCTATGACGCAACGACTGGCGCCGTCGCCGACACAGCCATTTACTCGACAGGCACCTATACCCTGACGCCGCTGGAAGCCTTTATCCACGCCTTTAAAGAAATGAATATCCATCTGAACTCCCGGCTAACTAAAACCGCCATATAGCGGCAGCTCCTATCAGATGCTTCATCAATTTGCCGCCGCTTTTACCCTGCATAAATCGAGGCCTGTTCCGTAAAAGGAACAGGCCTCGATTTATATCTCCCGTAAAGTCATCAGTATAAGTAATGGCCTTATGACCAAATAAAAAGACATCTGTTTGTCACACTTCCATCAGGCTCAGGATAATCCTGTTTCTTACTCTGGATACAAACCACCCTGGTTTTCGAGAAGCCTGTCTCCGGCGAAGGGTCCCTGATTGGCCCGAAAAAGAATAAACCTGGGTTAGACGGTTCACATTCCCCATCTTTTCCCAGGAAATAATTCCTCTCTAAAACAGTCTGGCAATACCAATCCCCAGCCAGGTGGCAAAAAAACCGACTCCCAAATTGAGTCCTACATTATAAAAAGCCCGCAAGGCATCGGCAGTTTGCAGTAAGCGCAAAGTCTCATAACTAAAGGATGAAAACGTAGTCAAACCGCCTATTAAGCCAATGGCGACAAGCAATCGCCAGTAGGGGCTGATGCTTAACCGCTCGGTGGTCATTGTCAAAAATAAGCCGATAATGAAGCACCCTACCACATTAACAAGCAACGTCCCAAAGGGAAACTCCGGACCAAACCGCTCCGCCATCCAATTGGACACTAAATACCGAATGACTGAACCAATCCCACCGCCGACCGCTACTAAAACAATTCCCAGCATATACTTTCACCTCTCTTGCCTCGTCTGTTCTTCTGTTATCGCTTCGGTGGTTTATGACCGTATTTGATAACTTCTATATCGTCAATCGTAACCATTCCCTCCTCCAGCATATCATCCAGGAAGGGCAATAGCTTGGCAACATACTCCTCACTGTCGATAATTTCCACTAAAATGGGTAAATCACTGGATAAATCCACAATACTGGCCGTATGAATCCGGCTGTTGGCCCCATAACCCACGATGCCGCGAAACACCGTCGCCCCCGCCATATCCAGTTCCTTGGCCTTTTCCACGATAGCTTGATACAAAGAACGCCGTTTCCAGTGATCGCTTTCCCCGATATAAATCCGTAATCGTTTGGCCTGACTCGCAATTTTGGGCACAAAGACTCCTCCTTCAACTTGATACCAATCAACTTTTTATAGCCCGGCTGCCTGCAACGGCCTAAACCGGCACAGCAGCGTGTATGATCTTTTGCAGCCTGGTCGCCGGCTGCCACCACGACAGCCAATACGGCTCGGGCCAGCCAGCTACCGGGCCGTATTTTTGTAATTTTCTCCGTTAACCCTTAGGGGGGTGCTTAACTATCCGCAACAACCCTAACGGCACTTTTTGTACCATACTTCGTTAACATTTTTGATATGCTATCTTTATTTTACCACAACAACCGGCACTTTAGCATAGGTAACCACCTTTTGCACTACACTGCCAATAATCAGACTTTTAAATCCACCCATGCCCCGTGTACCCATGACAATCAAATCGGCCCTGCGATCAACAGCGTAGCGCATCAGGCTCTCCGCCGGATGGCCCTTTAAGATTTCCGTCTGTAGAAAAATCCCCTGTTCCTCACCATAAACCACAGCCTGCTCCAGCAGCGGCCGGTACTGTTTCTCTCCATCGGCGTACCATTCATCCACTTCATCAATGCTGGAGCTAAATTCAGGGGGCTTAACCACACTGGCCACTACCACCGTCGCCCCCTCAAACCTGGCAGCCAGGCCTACCGCCCAGACTAACGCCTTGTGGCTGCCGGCTGAGCCGTCATAAGCCACAACTATTTTTTTCAAATCCATATCAATCGGCCTCCCTCTCCCTGATAACCATGTTTTTTATCACTGCCGGCGATTCGTCGGTCTCATCTGTCGGGAAAAACCATTTTTGGGCGATCATCGTCGGCACCACGGCGCTCAAAATGACGGTTGCCACCAGTACACTGTACTGTCCCTCATCGATATAGTGATTAGTTAGCCCGTACAAGGCCGAAATAGTGCCAAAGGTCAGACCGGTGCTCATTAGCAAGGTAGTGTAAATACCGGTACGCGGTGTATAGTGAAACCAGTTGGTCGCCGGCAATACGCCGATAAACTTGGCAGCCATTTTGATCAGCAGGAAAACCAGGATAGTCCCGGACATCGTATACAAAGCTCCCACCGATACCAGTACCCCCGCTTTAATGAAATAGAACGGCGTAAAAACGGCAAATACAATGGCTCGCATTTTCACCAGCGTTGGTTTGTAGTGCTTGAAAAAGCGGGCCATGGCCATACCGATAATATAGGCCGGAAGTACCGCCTCGCTGCCGCTGATTACCGCCAGATAGGCCAGGGCTAAGAGTACCAGAAAAATGAACTTGATTTCCGGCTCACTGACCCGCCCGCCATACCATTTGAATATCCTGGCAGCCAGCGGAGTAATAACCAGCACAGCCACGATCATAACTGCTGTAAACCAGACGACCTTTAGCGAAAATCCGGTAAAGAGCAACCCCAGGGCCAGCACCGTCCCCAAATCAGTGACAAAGCAGGCCGCCAGAATGCCTTGACCTAAACGGCTGGCCGACAGCCCGCTTTCTACCATGACGGCATACACGACGGCCACTGAGGTGGTTGACAGTGCAATACCGGCAATTTTAGCGGCATTGCCGTCCCAGCCGAACATATACTCGGCAAGCCACATGCCGCCCAGAAAGGGCAGCAGAAACGATAAAAAGCCAATCACCAGACTTTCTTTCAGGTTGCCTTTAAGACTATCGGGATCAATCTCAGCCCCGGCAAGAAAGGTCAACACCACAGCACCAAATCCGGCTAAAAAAGTAACCCAGGATGTAATCTCCAAATGCATGGCGTTGCCGCCAATCACACCCACGGCAATCTCCATAAGCGCCACCGAAATGCCCAGCCGGATAGACAGGACGGTGGCAATAAGGGCCAGCAGCACCCACTGCGCGGCAATAGCAAAGTTCTGTTCCATTGACAGCTACCTCCTTGTTAGTCCTTGACTAATACTCCCAGGGTGTGCTTCAAATTAACGAAATGTTCTATGGCGAGTGACTTTTGCGAAAAGACAAAATTCACGAAAATGGCCCTTACTTCCAAAAATTTCAACGAAGTGTGTCAAAAAAGCACCCTTCAAAGACACTCCGAACCATTTGCCAACACACCCTAGGGAAGGTAGGAGTTATTACCGCGTTCACTGCGGGGTTATGGCGAACTCCATCGCCGGTTTTTACGCCGTTCTGCCTGAAAAATCAACCGGACAGCCTGTCATTTGGCGGCAAAAGGATTGCCGAAGACAGCTTTTCCGCCCAACTCGGCCTCAATCTCCAACAGGCGGTTATATTTGGCAATGCGTTCACTGCGGCAAGCCGAACCGGTCTTAATCTGACCGCCGCCCATGGCCACGGCAAAATCGGCCAGGAACGCATCTTCGGTCTCGCCGGAACGGTGGGAAACAACATAATTCCAGCCGGCCTAACGGCACATTTTAATGGCCTCCACCGTCTCGGTCACCGTACCGATCTGATTTAGCTTAATAAGCACCGCATTGGTGGTCTTCTCCTTAATGCCGCGGGCAATAAATTTGGTATTGGTGACAAAAATATCGTCGCCCACAATCTGCAATGCCTGACCGAGGGCTGCCGTATGCTCCCGGAAGCCGTCCCAGTCATTTTCCGCTAATCCGTCTTCCAGGGAAACCAGGTAATATTTCTTGGCCCATTCCTTGTACAGCGCCGTCATTTCACTGCTGCTCTTTACTCCCTGCCCTGATTTTGTTAAATGATACTGACCATTTTCATAAAACGAACTGGCTGCCGGGTCAAGCGCCAGGGCAATATCCACACCCGGCACATAGCCGGCTGACCGGATGGCCTCGATAATCAGCTCGCAGGCCTCCTCATTGCTCTTCAGGTTAGGTGCAAAGCCGCCCTCATCACCCACACTGGTGGCATAACCCTGTTGCCCCAAAAGCTTTTTGAGCGCGTGAAAGGTTTCCACACCATATTGCAGGGCTTTGGCAAAGGTAGGCGCGCCGACAGGCATAACCATAAACTCCTGAAAGTCCACACTGTTGTCGGCATGCTTGCCGCCGTTTAAAATATTCATCATCGGCACCGGCAGCCGCACCGCCTCGCTGCCGCCCAGATAGGCATAGAGCGGCAAGCCCTGTTCTATCGCTGCGGCCCGGGCAGCCGCCATGGAAACGCCCAAAATGGCGTTGGCGCCTAAATTGGCCTTAGTCGGTGTACCATCCAGCTCCAGTAGGAGCTGATCAATCGCCGCCTGATCACCGGCATCCTGCCCGATCAGTTTCGGGGCTATGCGATTGTTGACATTGGCCACAGCCTGCAAAACTCCCTTACCGCCATAGCGCGTCTTATCGCCGTCCCGCAGTTCCAGCGCCTCATTCTCACCGGTAGACGCACCCGAAGGCACCGAAGCCGATGCCCTGCTGCCACCGGCCAGTTCCATATTGACCCGTATGGTCGGATTCCCCCGGGAGTCCAAAATTTCTAACGCATTTACATTGACAATCTTACTGCTCATACATAGCGCCTCCTTCGATAAATTACCTATAAGATTTGTTAGCAAACACCTATCAATACATTCAACTCTAATTTTTTCACCAATTAAACTTATATTAGACTTGTTCTTAGCAGCGGGCAGAAAAAAAACAGACTCCTACCACCTAAGTGGTAGGAGTCATTACCGTCTGCACGGACTTAAAGGCGAACTCCATCGCCGCTATAAAAATATGGCTTTATTATATCAGCCGGTCTGATTCTGCGTCAATAGCAACCGCTTTGCCAAACTCTGGCTCTACGGTATTCACTTGCTGCAAAAGCTGCTGCAATTGCCCGGCAGCCCGCTGCAGCCGGCTGCACCGGTCTGCCACATCCTCAGTTTGTCCCTGTTTTTGCACCGCCGCGGCAGCAACTGCCTGGGCAGTCCCGTCCACCGCCTCGGCCAGCCGGGCACTAAAGGTTGCCCGGAAGGAATGAAAAGCTGCCTCCGTATTCTGTAAAAGAGCCCAACGCAGGCTTTCCACATTCCGCAGCACCAGCGTTTCCACCTGCCGTTCCAGACGCTTGCGGATACGGACAAACCGAAACGAGGCCGGTAGCAGTACCTCCAGCCAGGTGTGGGGAATTCCCCCCAGGCCTGTTTGCCATTCCGTTTTTACCCAATAGGGCTGACGTTTCATTTGAAAGGTCAGCTCCTGCTCCACCGCCTGATAATCAAGGGCAAAAATGGTGGCTGCCGTCTGACGCACCGCCTGAATCAAAGCCTCAGCCCGCTGCTGATGAACAGCCATTACACCGGCCAGGTAGTCGCTAAACTGGTCGGCAGTGGCTGACAGTTCCCGGTCAAAAAAGGGAGCAACAGCCGCCATCAGGGCAGCCTGAGCGTCCCGCTCCAGACCGGGACGTTCACCACCGCTTAGCTCTTTTGCCACCACATGGGATAAGTAGTCCCGGGCCTGCTGCCGCAAGAAGCCGGCCTGCTGCTCCAGAAAGTCCAAAGCCCGCTTGCGATCACCGGCCAGTATGTCATCGGCCTGCTGCTCTTCGTCCGTCAATTCTGTCAGTTTCTGCCGCAGCAGTGCCTGCTTGGCGGCCAATTCATCGACCGGCATAAGCAGAACCTGGACGGCAAGCTCCAGCTCCAACAAGGCTTCCCGCAGCACGGCAGCCAGTTTGGTTTCAATAGCCATAGCCAGTACCGCCTGCATTTCCTGCCGGAAGAAAGCTGTTAATACCTCCTCCAGCAGGCCTAACCCACTAGCCGCCAGCAGACGGCTATCACCTCTCGCTTTGCCCAAAACTGCCTGCCGGGCCGATACCTGGTAGACGGTTTCCACTGCTATGCCGGCCTGTTCCCGCAAAACCTGCCGCAAAAAGCTAACCATGGTGTCCTGTTCCTCACTGCTGAGATGATCAGCCTTATTGAGCACAAAAAACAAACGCCGCACATGATGCTGCACAATCTGCAGAAACGCCAATTCCGCCGCCGTAACCGGCGGGTCGGCAGATACGACAAACAGCGCGGCATCACACTGGGCAAGAAACCGGAGCGTCGTGTCCGTATTATGCCGGAAAGTAGAACCAATGCCCGGCGTATCAATCAGGACGACTCCGCCGGCCAGCAGTGCCGCCGGATATTCTACAATCACCTGCTCCACCTGCAAACAATTGGCCGGGTTGGCCTGTTCCGCCACAAACCGGCTCAAATAGTCTGCCAGTGACGCATCATCATCAAATACGCCCTGTTCCTCCCGTCCGTCAGCAAACGTTATATATGCCCGCCGTCGCATCCCCTGACGGATGACGGTCGGCAGCGCCGTCACCGGCACCAAACTGGACGGCAAAAACGGGCCGCCCAGCAAAGCATTGATCAGGCTGCTTTTGCCGCGCTTAAACTGCCCCAGTACCGCCAAATGAAATTGTTTTTCCCTCAGCCGCTCCGCTAGTTTTTCCACCCGGACAGCATGCGGGATAAATCGATTGCCAACCTGCCTTAGCTGCCCGGCTGCCTCTTCCAGCAGTCCGGTCAGGCAGGCTTCCTGTTCCGGCATACGGTCATATTTCATCCCGCTCTCTCCCTTCTCAAGCTGCCACTGCTCCGTTTTTCAGCACGGGCATGGTCAGCCGCCACTTACCAAATAAATCAGGCATACCCGGCGTTTAAAACAGCCCAGCAGCCGGTATAGCCGATTCAGCCACAGCCGGCCGGCCGGAGCTACCGGAACCAGCCCTTTAAAATCAGTTTCTTTAACCGGTTCCACCGTCACCATTCCATCGCTGCACATATCATCAAGACAGTTCAGCAACTGCCGGAGCCGGGATTCCCGGTCGAGCACCTCAATCATCACCGGAATCTCCTGACAAAGCTTCCAGGGCTGTTCCACATGCCAGGTGTCACTGCCGCCATACCCCATGCAGCCCTGCAACGCGGCAACCCTGACAATCCCCAGGGCCTTGGCTTTCCCCACCACCGCTTGATACAGCGACCTGCCCCGGTAACGGTCAGTGGTTTGTAAATAGATACATATTCGCAGGACCGGGTCTTTTTCTTGCATAGCCTTCTACCTCCTATGCTTCTAGTGCTCAGACAGGCTGGCTTTCTTGCCGCGTGCCTCCTCCAGTAAATCAGCCAACTCCAACAGGAAATCCTGCACCGGGGCCGAGAAGCACAACGCGATGCCCTCCCCCGTCAACTGTAACCGCCAAATGCCGGTCTGCTCACCAATCGCCGGTATCAACTGCCAGTCTTTAATCTTGGTTAACGGAACATACCGGTGTACTATTCCATACCGGCCGGTATTTCCGTCGCTGCCGTCGTCACTTATACAAATCAGTTCCTTATCGGTCAGCACACTCACATAAGCAGGCACCACACGGCGCTGAAAGAACAGCAGCCACGGAACGTCGATCTCCGGCTGATACACCTGCCCCAACATCCGTTCTCCCGGCAGCAGGCTGTCCCGGGCATAACTCCAGAATTTATAGTCCACGGCGGCCAAACCGGCCAGTTTGGCCTGTTCCTGCGCCAACGATGCGTTGCCTGTTCCGGTCCAGCTCCGGCGGACAGCCTGCACTACCCTGGTAAACAGCGGCGCCACGACCGCGTTATATTCTACCTGAACCGAAGCCGGCCACCCACCTGCAACGCCGCTCAGCCGCAGCCAGGAATACAAATGTACTGCCCCCTGTTCCACGTAATCGATCTCGTCAAACAACCACTCACTACTTCTAACCCCGTCTGGCGTATTTTCCAGCACCGTAACTCCCTGTTCGGACAATACCGTCAGCCGGGCGTTCACTTTACGGTTGCCCCAGGCATCGGGCGGCGAATAAATCAAATACGGCAAAGGCCGGTCAAAGTCGATAAACGGCCAAAACGGTTCGGGAAATTCCTCCCGGGAAGTAACCTGGCGGGCCCAGGCATCAGTCAGCGACGGCATATGTGTTCCCTCCTTTCTGTATGTAAAAAAATAAAGACTCCTACCGTTTTCCGGTAGGAGTCATCACCTGGCCAGCCAGGATTGGAGCGAACTCCATCGCTCTCTTACTTACTCTTATTGTAACAATTGGGAAGTGTCCCCGTCAAGCATCCGGCAACTTTCCTCCTGTTTCTTCCTAGTGTCATAACACACAGCAGCACCTGCTAGGACACGCTGCCGCCATAGGCTGGATACCCCCTAAGAAAAAACCGCCGCCCTGTTGATCAACTTTTTTTGGACATTCGGCCAACCCTCGTTAAAGCAGCCTTAGCTTCGTAACGTTGCAATCAGCCGTTGGGGCTGCAAAAGCAGTTTGATGGCCTCCACCGGCGACTGAACCACAACGTTTGCCAGCGACAGCAGGCACGCCCCGGCTCCTTCCGGGCCTAATACGCAGATTCGCAGCCCGGCAATAAAAAACATGGGCTGATCATTGACGCCATTACCGATGACTACGGTATGCTCAGAACCCCATGTTTGAACATACCGGGCTTTTTCTGTACCATCTTGTCCCGGCTCCAATATAATAAGTTCCACTCCCGGCAAGTCTGCCAGCGCCTGGCGCGCCAAGCCAAACGTATCTGCCGTTATTACGGATACCTGGATCGTGGCTGACAGCTCAACCAGTAAGCGACGCACGTCCTCACTTATTCTTCCTTCCTCTGCCAATGTCCCATTAAAATCAAATACCGCATGGCGGAATTCATACTGTCTGCCATTAGGCAACTGTACAGAAATCACTTTCTCCACTCTCCCTCGTATAGCATGTAATCTTTCATTGGTAGACAGTTTGGCGACACCTGTTCTCAGCCATGCAGCTAGGGAATCACTGATTTATTCACACTGCACATCCTGACGGATCTTTTTCCGTCTGGCTGTGTCAGCAAAACCTTGAAATAGGGACCGCTATTCCTGCGGTTTTACTTCCTTACCAGCCGAAAAAATCTCTCGCCAGGCCGGCAGGTTTATTAAATCAGCGGTTCCCTAGAAATCCGTCCACGATACTGAGCCGCTACGCTACCATGTCACGCAGGTCCTCTTCTCAAAAGGCTGCAACCCAACACAAACAATTAACTCCGCTACTGCTCCTTGGAGAACTGGCGGCCATATTTGATAACCTCCGCATCATCAATCATAACCATTCCTTCTTCCAACGCATCATCCAAAAAGGGCAGCAGCTTGGCAATATACTCCTCACTGTCGATAATCTCAATCAAAACAGGCAAATCACTGGATAAATCCAGGAGGGTAGCTGTATGAATCCGGCTATTCGCCCCATAGCCCATCACTCCCCGCAATACGGTTGCTCCCGCCATGTCCAGCTCTTTTGCCTTTTCCACAAGCGAATTATACAAATTCCGCCGTTTCCGGTGATCATCCTCACCAATATAAACTCGCAAGCGCTTAGCCTTACTTGCAATTTTAGGCACCAAGATTCCTCCTCCCAATTTGACCTCATATCCTACTCGCATTACAGTTTCGCCGGAAGCCCTACCATATAAGCCAGCGCAACAGCCGCACGGACAACCAAATGCAGCAGGGTAGCGCCGGCGGCCAGCACCACGGCCAGCCTCGCCCGGTCTTGCCAAATACCGGGCCGTTTCTTCCCGACCTTCTCCATCAGCCATAGCCCCAAAAATATTGATATGGCAAAGAAAATAAGATTAAACAGATATTCCAGCTCAAGCTGCAACATGCTACTTACTCCTCCAATCCACTCCACAGCCTCCGTCAGCCACCATAACAAAGTCTCGCCTAGCATCCATTTACTCCGAGACACGCGCTTAACTGCAGGGTGTTATCGCCGATTCCGGCAAGGGCAAAACCTCCATGCCGCCGCAAAGCTCATTCACTTGAACAAATCTTTGACAACGAGGCTCATAACTTCCACTACGCAATGACGGAAAAACTTTATCTCCTCTGCAATTGCCTCCTTCCCGGCCCAGGACCGGTAATAAGCTTACCGGCCCTGGCCATAGTAATAGTAAAGTAGGAGTTATCACCGCATTACTTTCACTGCGGGGTTATGGCGAACTCCATCGCCGTCCTCTGGCTGAGACTACGGGAACAAAAACAAATTGGCAGCTATTCCTGAGCGAACCGATTGGGCTACAAAGCTTGCCAGGCTCAAGCTACCTATTTCCTGGGCACTTTTCCTGCCTCCCTGGACAAGATTTATTGTCACTATCAAGCGCAAGGCAAAAAAATAGACTCCTACCACTTAAGTGGTAGGAGTCATTAGCGTCTGCAAAAAGGGTAAGGCGAACTCCATCGCCGCTGTTAATTGAATTATGGACCTATTATACCAGGCTGCCTGAACCATCGTCAATATAAACCTGCCGCAGGTATACGAAAGGTGACGGGTACGCAGTAACTATCCTCTTTAAATTTAGTTGACTTCAGCCTTCTTCATAATGCCTGCCGCTTTAACACGATCCGGGTTTCCCGGCATAAACGGCTGCAAAAGAAAGTTATAGATAGCTCCGGCCAGAATACCGCCAATCACGGGAGCAATCAACGGCACCCACCAATAACCCTGGATACCGGGAAACGCGTTTTGTCCCCAACCCATTAACCAGCAAAACAGTCTCGGTCCCAAATCACGGGCAGGATTAATGGCCCAGGCTTCTAACTGCCCGCCAAAACCACCGACTAATGCCACCAACAGGCCGACCATCAGGGGAGCCGTGTTGGCACCGGGACTGTTTGTATTCCATTTGTCCGAAATAGCAAGAATGCCAATTACCAGGGCTGCCGTTAATATAATTTGGTCAATAAACGCATGTCCTGTTGTAATTCCCGCATTGGGACTGGTAAAAAAGACACCTGCCGTAGTAAGTCCCTGCGCCGCATCACGGGTAGTATTGTGCACAATATTATACGCATCAATGACGGGAGAATACAACTGATAGGTAATTGCCGCACCGATAAACGCCCCAATCACCTGGGCAATAATAAAACCAAATACTTTTTTCCAGGGGAACCCGCCATATATGGCAAAGGCAATAGTCACCGCCGGATTTAAATGCGCGCCCGATATGGCTCCGACAAGATAAACGGCAAAGGTTACGGCTAATCCCCATAAGACACATATACCCCAATAGTCCCCACTAAACGATCCGTACAAAATCGCCATGGCAGCGACCCCGGTACCGCCCATGATCAAAAAAGCAGTCCCTATCACTTCAGCTAAATATTCTCCCCAAACAGAATCACGCATGCTGTCTCCTCCTTCTATTGATTAAAAATATGATTTCTTACTATCACCCACTAATCCATGTAAAACCAGCTAAAGCACCACCCCCTCAGTCTGTTGCCTCTTACGGTTCACGGTTCCCTTTCCCCAGATTATCACCCCCTTTCTATAAAGCACTGCCCTTCGCTCCGCCGCCATTCCCTTGCGACTTCACCGTCGCCGGCAATAAAAACAGACGGTACACGCTTTTTTTAAGACAAAAGATAGACCCCTACCGCATATGGTAGGAGTCATTATTCCTGATCGGATTTATGGCGAACTCCATCGCCTCTTCTTATATTTAAATGCTCTGGCTTGACCGCTGCAAGGCTCCCCTCTCCCTATACGGATTCTGTAACGTACAATAAATAGACGGTACACGCTTTTTAAGACAAAAAAACAGACTCCTACCGCATATGGTAGGAGTCATTATCCTCGGTTGGATTTATGGCGAACTCCATCGCCTTTTCCTATACCTATTATATATTCATTGTACAATAGTCAAACAATTCAGTCAATACTCTATTGAACCTGCTTTATTAAACCTGTAACCCGAATACGGGAGCACATCTTGCTAATATAACTCCTCCACTGCCATACGAACCGCCCAGTCACCGCTTTCCCATAGTTCGGCCAGGCGTAGCAGCACTTTTTCCCGTCCAGCGCCGGAGTCTCTCGCCAGACAGATGGAGCAGGCGGTCAAGGCAACCTGGATATCAGCATCCAGCACCAGTTCCCACACCGTTTGGGGTACTGCTTGGCGCGGGTATAGCTCATCAAACAGATTCAGCGCACTGCGCCGGAGCCGAAGGCTGGATTCGAGTTCCACGTCCGCCAAAGGCACTGTCCGAACGGCCAAAGACAGCAAACAGGAACAAGCGGCCGGCCCCAGCTTGCGAAAAGCCGTTTCCGCCGCCGACCGGCAAAAGTCCTCAGCCAGGGCGGCAGCCAAAACAGGCAGGGCGTCCATTCGGCGGTACTCACCCAAAGCAGCCACAATACCCGGCAGCAGCTTGCGTTTTGCCACCGCCAACAATAGCAAAAAGGTCGCATCGTCCGGCCAGCGAGTCAACGCACGGGCAACAAAACTCAACACGGCATCCTCACCGGCCTGTTCCACAGGATCAGCGAAACTTCGCGGAGCGGTTAAAAATTCAAGCAGTACTGCTTTGGCCCCCAGCTTGGCCAAAGCCTCTACAGCCTGACAGCGCGGTTGAAATAGGCCGCAGGGCTCACGGCTGAACAAAAATTCACGGAGCGGCCCCACAGCCGCTTGTCCACAGTCGATCAGCTCGGCTATCGCCTCATCCCCTTCGCGCAAGGCCCGCAATTTGCCAAGGGCAGCTTGGATACGTGGTCCGCTCATAGGATTCCGTCCTCCGGCCAGGGAATACACACATACCGTTCACCGACAAGATGGATGACAGCCTGCCGGTAAGCCTCCTCCTCATCACGGTTCTGCAGCTCCCGGCGGACCGCTTCATGTTTCAAGGCATAGCTGCGCATATCTTCCGCCGCCTCCTCAAACCGCTGCGCCCCATGGTCAATCAGAAACTGCTGATCATCTGCGTCAACAGCCGCCACCAGCAAACTAAGATGGCGAAGACAAACGCCCTGGGAACGTCGATACCAGCGCCGCCCGGCAGCTTCGCCAAGCCAGACGGCAAGCTGCCCGATATAGTCCGCCTCGGCTTGACGGAGCAGCCGGCAAACCCGGCAATTCCGGGAATCATGCACCAGTTGCCGCAGCTTCTCCTCCCTGGCCGGCCCGTCGCTGATCCGGTGCAAACGGCGGGCGGCCTCTTCAGCCAGCCGCGCATAACCGACAGAAGCGCCGTGGGCCGAAGCTAAGGCGAGCAGTTGCCAGGTATGGAGCGGGCAAAAGCCCAGTTCCGCGGCAAAACCGGCCTGGTCCTGTTCCTGCATGCTGATCTGGTACTGCCAGCGGCGGAAAAATTCCCGCCCATAGTTCTCCAAATGCCGGCATACCGGGCAGCCCTTGCTCCCCAACTCGGGCAAGTGCTTTGCCGGGGCAGTTGCCGGCACGGTGAAGGCAGCCGGATTTACTGCCTCGGCGGGTAACGGTATCCCTGGCAGAAAGTCGCCGTCTAACAACGCTGCCGGCTGATTTTCCTGCATCCGTTTAGCCAAAGCCGCCAGTTTTGCCTGTACAGCCATGATCAGGGGCACAGCAGAGCCATCGCGCCGAGTCGTACCGGCTGATTTTTCCCCGCCATTGCCACTGTCCTCCTGTCCGGTGGCTTCCTGGCAGAAATTCTGTTCCATCGCTGCGTCTCCTATTTGCAGCGCCTTATGCAGTACTGCAGCCAGAAAGGCCTGCGACTTTTCCTCCGCCAGAAAAGCAGCCAACGTTTCTTCCAGCGCTTTCATGCCGCTTTGTTCATAACCGGCCGGGTCACCGGCCAATCGGGCAGCAAGTCCCTGCCGGGCGGAAACGGGAAAGACCTTTATCGCAGCGCCTCCGGTTTGTTGGCGGATGGTATCGGTCACAAACGTTAGTACCGCCTCCTGTTCGGCAGGACTCACAAGATCCAGCTTATTCACAACAAAGAAAATCCGGTTCACATATTCCCGGATTTCCCGGAGAAAGGCCAGTTCCAGACTGGTCAGCGGCGTATCCACACTAATGACAAACAATACGGCGTCACATTCGGGTAAGAAGCCATAGGTGGTTGCCGTATTAGCCGTAACGACCGAGCCGACACCCGGTGTGTCGACGAATTCAACGCCGCGCCGCAAAAAGGGAACAGGCAATTCGACCGTGGCGGTCTTTACTTTTTTTTGATTGGACGGATTACCTTTTTCGGTAACATAGTCGGCCAGCGCCGCAACAGGCAGTTCATCGGGGAACAGCGAATTTTCCCGGCGAACCACCAATCGTTCCGTAGCGCCGTACTTAAGCACCGTAATCGCCGAGGTAAGGGGCAGCACGCCGGTAGGTAAGAGTTCGCGCCCAATAATTGCATTCATCAGCGAGCTCTTGCCCCGTTTGAACTGGCCGACTACGGCCAGTGTGAACCGGTCTTCCGCTAGCTTTACCAATAGCTCCCCGCACCGTCGCCCGCTTTCTTCCCGGCCCAGCGTTGTCAGAGCTTCGCGCTGCAGCCGTAGCTGCTCGGCCAGGAACAATTTCGCCTGCGTATAGCCCCGCAGCTTGGCCAAATCGGGATTAACCGGCGCGGTATCTTCCGTATCAGCCGACCGCGCTGCGGCAACATAGGCACCATCCTTTTCGTCCATATGCCCGTACCCCCTAACCGGTAGTTTCTAAAACATCAGCTGTTACACCAAATACTTCGGTATACAAGTCTTCCCCAAAACTGGTGGGCTGCGGTTCACCTTCCACTATTTTAAAGCTCCTCGTTCCGCTATTTTGCCGCTCGGCCTGCAGAAAAATCGCGTTATCCAGCTTTTTCTCATAAAAACCATGGGCCAACGCATATTGATGGGTAACAAAAAACACCTGAATGTGCTTTTCCAATAAGGCGGACACGATCTGCCTGGCAATTTCCGAGCCTTCGCGTTCGTTTGTCGCTGCAAAGGATTCATTGAACAGGATCATGGACTGGGGCGTGATATTGTCTACCATACCACTCATCCGGCTAAGCTCTTCATCCAGTTTGCCGCTGGTCATCGCCGTGTCTTCTTCCCGCTTATAGTGCGTGAACAGACCGCTGCACACGCGCGCGCAGAAAGCTTCTGCCGGTACAAACATCCCGCATTGCATAAGCAGTTGAGCCAGGCCGATACTGCGTAAAAAGGTCGACTTGCCCCCCTGATTGGCGCCGGTGATCATTACCAGGTCTTTCTGATCGGCCTGCGCGTCATTGCCTACCACCCGCTGCGCCAGGAGCAAGGTCAGGCAAATGTCATACAGCCCCTTAAAGGAAAGGCAACGCTCCTGGCTGGCTCCAGGAACGGGAAAAGTAACCGGCTCTTCCTTGGCGGCAAGTTTCTCCCGCAAATTCAAGCAACCGACATAAAAAGCCAGTTCCGTCCGCAGCATGGCAAAAAAACTGTTGATATGCTCCACAGACTGGGCCAGGGCATTGGCAACCAGGTTAATCCCCCGGTCCTTTAACTCTCCCAGCGCCCTGGCACCGGCTTCATCCCGCTCATGGATATGGATCGTATAGGCCGGCGGCTACTGAGCAAAGAGCCGCTCCAGCCAGCTTTGCTTTTTATCCTGTACCTTATGCAGGGTGTAGCCGGTCCCCTCGTTGCCCTTGCCCAAAGCAGCACTGACCAGAACGCCGCTACGGAACTGGAGGTGCCGCAAATGCTCCTGTACCAGGGCAAAATAGTCATCGGCAAGCTCTTGCCGAAGCATGGCAAAAAGCACCCGGAAGCCCTCCGATTCAAAGTTACCGGCATATTCATCAGCTAGCTGCTTAAGTTGTTTCAGCCGGGCCAGAAACAGTTGCAGGGCTTCCCGTGCGCTATATAGAATGCCTGCCGGATAGCGGCCGAAAATGCTGAAATAGAGCTTTTTCTTTTTTTCCTCCATGGCCTCTGTGACAATAAGGTACATCTTTCTGACTACAGCAGGATTGTTCAGACAATCCTTAAGAATAGCCTGACGATAAAGAATAGTGTCTATATCATCCGTCCCGCACAACAGGCTTTTCCTGGCCACATCAAAGAGAAATTGATCACCGGATGCCATGGTCTGAAACAACGTAGTCAATTCCAGATCCTGCACCAGGTCGTCGGCATTGGCCGGCAAGGCCTGTTGCAAATTAAAATCACGGTCCCTATACATAAGAAAAGCTTTCATGATGGTATACGCTCCTTTAGCAGGCGGTAGGTAAGCCGGTACTTCTCGGCAATGGATATGGCATGGGCCAGGCCGTCGGCAGGCCTTCGCACAATCCGGTACGTTCGCCTGGCCGGATCGTCGGGCACTACGGTACTCACCATACTCACGGTTTGCTCGCTTAAAGCGGCCAATTCATCGATGAAGGTTACACAAACACACAACAAATCCAGTTCCATGATTCGCTGCATAATCTTCCTGCCCAGCAGCACGGCGTCGTTCAACGTGGTGGAGGTAAAGATTTCATTCATAATAATGATGCTGTTTGCCGTAGTCCGGTCAAGAATATCATGAATTCTGACCAAATCATCCTGCAGTTTGCTGCGCAGATTGTTGATGTCTTCTTCTTTTTCAAAATGCGTAAACAACCTGTCGCACAAAAAGAGTTTGGCTTGCCGCCCCGGCACAGGACAGCCCAACCCGGCCAGATAATGCAGTTGGCCAAACGTACGGGCAAAGGTTGTCTTGCCGCCTTGGTTCGGACCGGTTACCACAATAATCCGTTCGCGGCCCTGCAGGTGAAAATCATTGCACACAACGGCTTCCTTCCGGCCAACCAGTTGAGCGGCCAGAGCCAGATCAAACCCGTCGTAATCGTAAATTTCCTTACAGGTAGCGGAAAGCAGCGGATAGCAAAACCGCAGCCCCGCCTGCTTTAGCTTATCAGTATGTTCCAGGTAAGCCATATAAAATTGTACCTCCCGGTCAAACACAACCAGTGTCTCATCGGGAAAACGGCTATGTTTTGCGCAAAAGGCGTCGAGCCTGGCAAAGCTGTCGGGATACAATTGGGCTACGCAATCCAATATTTGCGCTTCCATATGGTTCATGCCCATCCCGCTGGCAAACTTCGCTTTATAGTCCTGTACCGCTCCCTGCTTAAATTTGGCAAAGGTTTCTTCTACGTCAATGCTATAGTCTGCCTCAGCTTCATAGTGGCGAACTTTGATGGCCCCATCCTTGATGAGCAGGCAATATCTTATGGCAGTTAATTCAGCCTTAAGCTCCCGGGTCTCCGCCACAAGCGCCCTAAACTCTCCGGCCCGGGCATAGGCCGCCACATATTCGCGAAAAGCTAAAAAGCCGCGGGAGCGTAACCCGGCAGCGTTCAAGTCCTCTGCTAAACGGGTAACGGCTGCGCAATACCGGTCTACCGCCTCGAGAAACCAACCCGCTTTATGGTAATGATAATAGAGCTTTTCAACGGAACCAAGATAACCGCGGATGGCCCGCATATTGTCCGCGAACGAACGGATAGCGGCCAATAGAGTTTGATTGCCAAGCTCCTGCATGACTTCCTGGCGATACCGGACGGCTTCCTCATCAGGCAGAGCAATATAAAAAAACGATTTTAAATCATATTCCTGCTTACCGGCCGTGATGGCCTCCACAATCTGGTCCAGATTCAAATCCCGGAAAAAAGCCGGTTCTTCCCTGATTTCCCTTCGCAAATGCCCGGCATGTTCCGCAAACAGTATACTAAAGCTCATAAAAACACCTCCCTGTTTAAACCCCTGGTTCTTACCGGCAGACACCCATAACCCGTCAACCCAAACAAGCCGCTATCCTTCATTCTTCACGATCGCCGTCCACATCCTCGGCATATAAAAAAATGACTCCTGCAGACTTTTTAGCCTGCAGGAGTCATTAGCGCTTACGCGCTTTTACGGTGAACTCCATCACCGGAAAATACAGTTTATATTCTATATACTAACAAGCCCTGCTTCCTCTGTCAATTCCTCCGGCTCCAGCTGCACTATTTTCCAGCCGTCCAGTTCTCCCCGGCAAAGGGGCCGGACGTCATACAAGATTGGTCAAAGCGCAGCGCAACCACCATATATAGTGTATATAAAAAAATAAATAACAATATATCGTTAACCAGGCAGGATTTACCACTTCCCATGCGGAAAATACATCAACTATAAATACAGCTAAGGGAGTTGGCGTCAAATGGGTAAATTTGATCAACACAGGAGCTTTTTAAAATCGAACTTTGCCGAATTTAAGAAAATAACAACCGATGCAAAGAAGGGTATGCCCCAGCCGGTAAAGGTAAAACCTTACGAGCTGCAGACCGAATTAATTGATCTCCCGGCAGCAAATGAAAATACTCTGACAAGTAAAAATATCTTTACTTGCATAAAAGAACGAAGAAGTACCAGACTTTACAGCGATTGTCCGCTAAGCCTCGACGAATTATCCTACCTTCTGTGGGCGACCCAGGGGATTACCGGAACGAATAGAGCCGGCCTTACACTAAGAACGGTTCCCTGCAGCGGTGCGACCCATTCCTTTGAAAGTTACCTGTTGATTAGAAATGTGGCAAATATCCCAAAAGGAGTATACCGTTACCTTCCGGTAGAGCATAAACTTTTATTTATGTTTGAACTGGATAGGCTGGAAAACAAGATAGACGAGATTACCCTGGACCAGCCATTTGTCCCTAACTTTGCCAATAAAGCAGCGGTGTTATTCCTTTGGAGCACAACTCCGTACCGGTCGGAGTGGAAATATGATATAACCGCCCATAAAAAAATCCTGATAGATATCGGACATGTATGCCAAAACCTGTATTTAGCCAGTGAATCCATCGCCGCCGGAACCTGTGCCATCGGAATATACGATCAAGCGCTGGTCGACCGGTTATTAGGGCTGGATGGGAACGATGAATTTGTCATCTATCTCGCGGCGGTAGGGAAGAAACCATAACGCCTTATTTATGGGTAAGCTTATACAAACTGTAAATGAGCAATTTTGTTATTAAAATACCGCTTGCCGGCCGGAATCAATGCGAGCCAGCCAAACCAGCCCCACCGGTTCCGGTGATAATCAAAGTAATTCCATTCTTCCAGGAACCTGATATTTTCGTGCAAAGCCTCCACCATTTTCCCACTGACCACGCCCCATTGAAAGGAAGCATCGGTTTTACTGACACTATCATGGCGCCGGCTGTTTTTTACCAATAGGGGCGACAAAATTTCAAACAGCATTTCCGCTTGGGGAAACTCGCCGGCCAGTCTGGCAAGCAACTCTTTTATTTCCGGTTCGGTAAAATACATAAGCAAGCCTTCGGCGATAATCAATACCGGCCTATCGCCCCGCTGGATTGCCTGCGGCCAAGACGGATCAAATACGGACTTTTCGAGCATCCGGTACCGGTCGGTTTCGGAAAAAAACTGGCGGCGCAGCCGGATAGGCTCGGGTAGATCCAGATCATACCAATGAACACGGCCGTTATCTACACGGAAAAAGCGGGTATCAAGCCCACAGCCAAGATTAACCACAACGGCCTCGGCCTGCTTTGCCAGAAACGCAGTGACCGCTTTATCCAGCAGTTCCGTCCGGATCGCCACACCTACCTGTGACAGCCTGGCCTTTTCAAACTTTGCAAAATCATAATCTAGCTTTTCCATCATCTGCACGGCCAGTTCATCCCGGATGATCGGCTCCGGTCGCTTCGTTTCCACCGCTCTGGCCCATAGAGGGATTAATAACGTCTCCGAAACACCCTCCAGCTTTTGTTTAACCATCTTGCTGCCCTCCCCGGCATTATCACTCAATCAATCGATAATGATTTTTGTTATCAACTAGATTATAATAGAATAAAAATTTCCAGTCAACTTCCATTCATTCAATATCAGGAAACCTTACGCACCCGTCATGGATGAATTGGCACGGCCTTTGGAAACCTATAAGCAAATAACCGCCCGTCCACAAGCTCGGCAACCAAACATAACCTCACAAAAATAAGCTTTATCCCGGCGTCCTGCCCGGCTGATACCTCTGGGGATAGCCATTGTTCACCAAGAAAAGGAGATGACCTGTCCATGTCTTGTAATTCCAATCCAGCGCAGCAATTCGCTGCCCAAACCGAACGAATTCACCGTTTTTTAGATCAGGTAACTAAAAAACTGATTGTCATGAGCGGCAAAGGCGGCGTCGGCAAGAGCACCGTAGCGGCCAATCTGGCCGTAACACTCAGTCAGCAGGGCTACCAAGTAGGCCTGCTGGATGTTGATGTGCACGGTCCCAGCATTGCCGGCCTGCTGGACTTGAACGACCTGCCGCTATTGACTGACCGCGAGCAAATCTATCCCATCGAATACAGTCCAACCCTGAAGGTAGTGACCATTCAAGGGCTTCTGGACAAACCCGATGATCCGATCATCTGCCGGGGCCCCGCCAAAATCACCATGATCCGCCAATTCTTAGGCGATGTTGACTGGGGGCCGCTGGATTTTCTGATTATCGACAGCCCGCCGGGAACCGGTGACGAGCCGCTTACCATCGCTCAGACCGTCACCGGCTGCCAGGCCGTCATTGTTACTACCCCGCAGGAAATCGCCTTAGCTGATGTCCGCAAATCCATTCAATTCTGCCGGAAGGTCAATCTCCCCATTGCCGGTATTATCGAAAACATGAGCGGCTTTGTCTGCCCCACCTGCGGCAGCCGCCATGATATTTTCAAAAGCGGCGGCGGCGAGAAAACGGCGGCCGCAGCAGGACTGCCTTTTTTAGGACGCCTCCCCATCGATCCGGCCATTGTTACGGCCGGCGACAGCGGTAAAGCCATTGCCGGCCTCCATAATCAAACACAGACAGATATGCAGCACCTGGTCGATCAGTTGCTCCAGCAGCTCGGCAACCCGACCCCGACAGAAACCGGGCTGCTGAAGATCGCCGTCCCCACCGACAACGGAAACCTGGGAGAGCGCTTTGGCCATAGTGCGGTATTTTCCATAATCAGCGCCCAAAAGGGGCAAATCGTACAGCAAGAAGAGCTCACACCACCCCCTAAACCAGGCGCGATTCCCGGCTGGCTGGCCGAACAGGGCTGTCATACCGTCATTGCCGGCGGTCTGGGCGAGGCAGCCAGAATCAAACTGGCCGAACTGGGGATCAAAGTGATCTGCGGAGCACCGGCCGCTACGCCGGAGCAACTGACGCTCCGCTATCTGCGGGGTGAACTGATTGCCAGTACTCCCGCCGCCAGTCGGACGTCCCCGGCTTCTTCCTGCCAGGACTGTAACCACACCTAACTAAAAGCAAACAGAGAAGGTACGTCACCTGGCATCGGCCAAGAGGCGTACCTTCTCTGTTCTCTGTCCGGCTTTGTCCTCTGAAAAGCGGCAATACCTGCCTAATCAATCCGGCCACAGTTAAACAGGTCATCCGGTCATTGTAGACAACCCTTAAATAAACAAATTGACATTGGCGTCTTCCGCCTCACTGAGATAATAGCCCACACCGCCGATTTTCACGCCGTCCAGCAGTTCTTCCGGCTTAAAGCCCATGACATCCATCGACATCTGACAGGCCACGATCTCCACCCCGGCGGTCATGGCACTCTTCATCAATTCCTCCAGCGAAGCTACTTGCTTATTGTTCATAACCCTTCGCATCATCGCCGTACCCAGCCCCAGCATATTCATGTTGGACAAGGTCAGTTTTTCGCTGCCCCGGGGCATCATCCAGCCGAACATGCGGTCCAGAAAACCCTTGGCCACAGGCACCGTTTCCGGCTTGCGCAAAATGTTCAACCCCCAGAAGGTAAAGAAAAGGGTTACTTTTTTCCCCATGGCGGCCGCGCCGTTGGCGATGATAAAGGCGGCCATAGCCTTATCCAGATCGCCGCTGAAAACGACGATGGTTTTATTATCCTTCGCCGGCGCAGTGCAGGCCGGAGCGGCGCCAGGCACCACCGCCTGCTTTTGAAGGCGGGCCACAATCCGGTTCTTTTCCTTTTGCAACGACAGCAACGTGTGTCCGGTCCGCAGGCACCAGGCCTTAATGTCCTCCAGGAAGCCGGGATCCGAAGCCGTAACCCGCAGTACGCCTCCCGCTGCCAGCTTATCCATGGCCGCTTTCACCTGCAGCAACGGACCGGGGCAGGAAAGGCCACAGGCATCCAGCACCTGTTCCGGTTCACTTAGCGGCACTGCTGCCATAGCCGGTTCGACAGCCGGCTGCACCTGTTCAGCCGGCGGCTGCCACTTAACCAGACGCGGGGCTGCCGCTTTGTAACCGCCAGTCAAGCTTTTGACCCGGAAGCCGTTCTGGCTGAGAATGCGGGCGGCAATGTAGCTTTGCAGCCCGACCTTGCAATAGGTCAGGATCAGCTTGTTCTTATCCAGCTCAGCGAGACGGCTGCGCAGACTGTCGGTCGGAAGGTTGACCGCTCCCGGCAGCGCGTTGGTGGCAAATTCAAGAGGAGAACGGACATCCACCAGCACGGTGGTCTGCGGATCAAAGCCGGCCAGTTCTTCATAGGTGAATACCTCCAGCCGTTTGGCCAGAATATTTTCGGCAACAAAGCCGGCCATATTGACAGGATCTTTCGCCGACGAGTAAGGCGGGGCGTAGGACAGCTCCAGCTCTGTCAGGTCCTGGACCGTGCCGTTCAGGCGGATAGCGGTGGCCAGCACATCAATATGCTTATCAATCGACTCCGGTCCTACCGCCTGGGCGCCAAGGATTTTACCATCGTTGCCAAACAGCAGCTTGATAGTCAGTTGCAGTGCATCCGGATAGTAGGAAGCATGAGAATTGGGGTGCACATAAATGGCCTGATACGGCACCTGCAGACGTGCTAAGCTTCGCTCATTATTGCCGGTGGCGGCCGCCGTCAGGTCAAACACCTTTAAGATGGCCGTGCCTTGCGTCCCTTTATAGGCGCTGGGGATGCCGGCGATATTATCAGCGGCAATACGCCCCTGCTTGTTGGCCGGACCGGCCAGCGGCACAGCGGCTGGCTGACCTGTCACCAAATCCACAACCTCCACGGCATCGCCAACAGCATAAATATCCGTCTGGTTGGTTGCCATATGCTCATCGACCAAAATATGCCCCCGTTTGCCCAGTGCAATGCCGCTGTCCTTTAAAAACCCGGTGGCCGGAGCCACACCGATGGCCAATACCACCATATCGGCAACAATCTGCCTGCCGCTCTGCAGCGTAACCAGCATCCCCTCAGCCTGTTCCGCAAAATGCGCCACACCATCTCCCACATGAACGGTTACGCCGTGGTCCTGAAGTTCTCGTTCGATCAATAAAGCCATATCACTGTCAAAGGGCGGCAGAATATGGGGCGCCGCCTCCACCAGCGTTACGGCAAGACCGCGCTCACGCAGGTTCTCCGCCATTTCCACACCGATAAAGCCACCGCCGATGACCGCCACCCGCTGTGTGTTCTCCCGGTCTACCATCGCCTTGATGCGGTCGGTATCCGGTATATTGCGCAGAGTGAAAATACGCGGACTGTCGATGCCCGGAATCGGTGGCCGCACCGGTTGAGCCCCCGGCGACAACAGCAAGACATCATAGCTCTCTTCATAACAGCCCCGGTCCCGGCTATTAATGCGGATCATTTTTTTCTCCGGCTCAATAGCCGTCACCTCGCTGTTCACTCGGACGTCGATGGCAAACCGCGCCCGCATAGCTTCCGGAGTCTGCACCAGCAGTTTATCCCTCTCCCGGATGGTTTCGCCGATATAGTAAGGTAAACCGCAATTGGCAAACGAAATATGTTCATCTCTTTCCAGCAGGATAATCTCGGCTTGCTCATCCAGCCGGCGCAGGCGGGCGGCGGCCGATGCCCCGCCGGCCACACCGCCGACAATAACCACTTTTTTCCCCATTTTAAAACCTCCTCTATATTTCTCTCTATATCCATTAAACCATATATTATTATATTTAGTTTATACGATATTTCAAATAAAGTAAAGTCCTAAATAGTTTATACCTGCTATATTTTATACTTTCCAGCTGTTAAAGGTACCTGTAAAATTCCTTGAAACAGAACATCTGCTGACCCTGCATAAAAAAACATACACTCCATGTCCCGGCTGTCCGGTCAGGGCATGAAGTGTATGACAATAAATACTACGGAAAATAGCCTTGCCCTCTCCAACTGTTTCAAGACTGGCAGGATACTGCTCATGTTAACCGCAGCGCCGATGTATAGCCGCCGGTCATGCCCTTTGCCCGGCAGCCATGCTGTTGTAGAATTCGCGCTACAATATAACTGCGTATACCAACACCGCATCCCAGCATACGGGCGCGAATACTGTCGGTCAGAATGTTCACCGCTCCCGGCAAAGCACCATGGGCAAACTCGCCTTCTGTGCAGACGTCCATCAGGATATATTCATTCCGGTCATATGTCCCCAGGCTGGCATAGGTGAATACTTGAACCAGTCCGTTCAATATATTTGCCGCGGCAAAACCGGCCATATTCACCGGGGCCGGTTCCTCAACCTGCTCTCCACTCCTGTATGGCTGTCTCTCTATTGAGAAAACAATATCCGAATCAATTCAACAACCCGTTGGTCACAAACGCTATACCTGATTTCCGTGCCATTGCGCGTTCCCTGTACAATCCCGGCCATACGCAGCTTTTGCAAATGCTGAGATATGGTCGACTGCGGCGCGCTCAGGCAATCCTGCATATGTGTAACATTGCAGCCGTTCTTCTCGATCAGACCGCGCACAATACACAGCCGTAACGGATGGGCCAAGGCCTTTAGCAATTCAGCCTGTTCCGCATATACCGAAACGTCCACTTCCATGGTCATCCCCCCTTTAATTAAAATATCCATATATTACGTTTAATGCTATCACTCTCTTAAAAAAAAGTCAATTTTCTAAGGCGTGTTTTCAAAATTAACGGAAAGGTTCATGACAAGTGATTTTATGCTAAGAACCGCTGATTTAATGAACCCGGCGGCCTGACGAGAGATTTTTTCGTCGGCAAGGATGCAAAACCGCCGAATAATCTTGCTTCTATTTTACATTTACTTGACAAGCATCTTTAACTGCGCTATAACTAATTATGAAATATATTTCAAAAGAGGGACATTATGGTACGACCGCACAAAGAACGGCAAATTGAACAACTTCCGCCGGTCACGCATTACAAACCGGTCGGCAAACCCTTACGCAGCTTGGAGGAAGTCATCCTGACCATCGAAGAAATGGAAGCGGTCCGCCTTGCTGATATTGAACTGCTGGATCAGAAATCTGCCGCCGAACGCATGGCTATATCACGCCCCACCTTTCACCGCATCGTTAACCGGGCACATCAGAAAATCGCCGCAGCCTTATGGCAGGGTTGTGCTCTCCGGGTAGATGGCGGCAGCTTTAAGATCGCCCATACCTGCCAAAAAACGCCCCGTGATTTTTTGTGCCAGACCTGCGGGCACCGGTGGTCGCTGCCCCACGGCACCGGCCAGCGCTGTCAGGAACTAGTCTGTCCGGCCTGCCAGGCAGACACGGTAAAACGGGAAGACGAATAGCCCAGAGTGACGCACTGCCGCCCCATCACCACGATAACCGGCACCGCGCCCAAACTCCCGGCAATTGCTGCCGTTACGCCGGACAACAACTGACTGCAGTGCACCTATTCCACAGTAACTCCACTGCAACTTTATTATTAGTTAGCTATTTTTTTGGTTTTGTTATGAAATATATTTCATAACAAAACCAAAATCCCCCTTGCCCGAGCCATCGGCAAACCGGTTTAGCTGACGTACCGTTCTAGAAAATCATTGCTTCTTTGGGCTTGTCGGCCTGGCGAGAAATCTTTTCGTCCGCCAAGGAAGTAAGACCACAGGAACAGTCGGGCTATCTCAAGGCTGCCAACGACAGGCAGAAAAAGATCCGCCTGGACGCGCAGTGCAAACCAGTCAGTGATCCCTCGATAAGCAAAATAATTAGATAAGGAGACTTGTTCCATGAATACCTACATTCCTACAGGCATTTGTCCGAAAAAAATTCAATTTTCCGTAGAAAACGACCAGGTTAAACATGTTGAATTTAGCGGCGGCTGTCCGGGTAATTTAAAAGCCCTTAGCCTGCTGGTACAGGGAATGCCTGTGGATACAGTCATTCAAACCTTCAAGGGCAACCTCTGCCGCAATGGCACCTCCTGTATGGACCAATTTGCGCAAGCTTTGGAAGCCTATAAGCAACGCGCTCAGTCCGGTGCCTAAGTCACAATCTGCCCAATAGGTACGTCAGGGCACTGCTTTCCATACTCTATTTCTTCTGCTACTACTAAAAAAGGAGATGACCAATCTATGACATGTAATTCTCACACAAACCAGGAGTTTGATGAACAAACCCAGCGAATTAATCTTTTTTTAGACCAGGTTGACAAAAAGCTCGTCGTTATGAGCGGTAAAGGCGGTGTCGGCAAAAGTACCGTCGCTGCCAATCTGGCTGTCGCCCTCAGCAACCAGGGCTACCAAGTGGGTCTGCTGGATATCGACGTCCACGGTCCCAGCATTGCCGGCCTGCTCGGCCTGACCGAACAGCCGTTGCTGACCGACGGCGAGCAGCTCCTGCCCATCGAATACAGCCCGACCCTGAAAGTCGTGACCGTCCAGGGCATACTTGAGCACCGCGACGATCCCGTAATCTGCCGCGGCCCTTTTAAAATCGGTATGATCCGTCAGTTTCTGGGCGATGTAAACTGGGGACCGTTGGATTTTCTCATCATTGACAGCCCGCCGGGGACAGGCGATGAGCCTTTGACCATAGCGCAAACCGTCGCCGGCTGCCAGGCCGTCATCGTCACCACACCGCAGGAAATCGCCCTGGCCGACGTCCGCAAGTCCATTCAGTTTTGCCGGAAAGTAGAGCTGCCTATTGCCGGCATCATCGAAAATATGAGCGGCTTCGTCTGCCCGTCCTGCGGCAGCCGCCATGATATCTTCAAAAGCGGTGGTGGCGAGAAAACAGCCGCCGCTGCCGGACTTCCCTTCTTAGGACGCCTGCCGCTTGATCCGGCCATTGTCGCCGCCGGCGACACCGGCGAGGCAATCAGCAGCAGCCAAAGCCATACGCAAACAGATCTGCAGCATATTGTGGCGCAACTGCTGTATCAACTCAATAAACACCCGGCGATAAACGGGGAAGTATTTAAAATCGCCGTCCCCGTCACCAACGGAACGCTTAGCGATCACTTCGGCCACTGCAAGACCTTCTCCATATTCAGCGTCCGGGAACAGCAAGTCGTACAGCATGAAAGCCTGACCCCGCCGCCCCACGCCCCGGGTGTCATTCCCGACTGGCTTGCCGAACAGGGCTGCCGCACCGTCATTACCGGCGGTCTGGGAGAAGGCGCCAAACTAAAATTAGGCAAACTGGGCATCGAGACCGTTTGCGGCGCACCGTCCGACACACCTGAGAATTTAATCATCCGGTATCTTCAGGGCGATCTGGTCACCAAGCCCACAACCTGCAACCATGATCACGCCACTACGGCCGGCCATAATTGCCAACATACATAAATGTCCATACAAAAAGGCATCTCCCTCAGGGAAATGCCTTTTTTCACTGTCTATCTTCTTTATTTTCTTACAAGCGTGCCGCCGAAGAATCGGGGGAAGACTACCCGCCCATACTCCTTTAATCACGGTCTAATGACTGTCACTGCGTGGCAAGTACCGCTTATCTTACTCTGCCTTAGCAACAATACCGGTTACCATTTCCGGCGAAACCGACCGTTCGATATAAAAAGCCGTAAGGAGGTACAGTGGCACTCTAACACGTGGATCAAGGTGAAGTTGATGCTGAGCGACACTGCCTCAAATAGCAGGATCGGAAGCTTAGTACTTGACCAGACACCTAAAAAAACATTATCCTGTCAATCCGCATCCTTCTTGACTTAGAGTTAAGTCCAGGTGCTATGCTTCTCTTAAGAAGGCTCACTTCCTTCAAATAGCTTATCGAAAGGGGTAAATAGCATGAATGGTAAAAGTCTGCTCAAATGCCGGGTCCTCCCAGCCAAGTCCACCGTTATAGCCGGGGCGACGCTTATCTGTACAATGAACAAAGTATCGCCCGGCTAGCAAAAACCACGCGATTTCCGTCGCAGCCCAACAAACTGCTGCCAGAAAATGAAGAGGAGAAAAATAAATGAGTAAAAAAGCATTGATTATATCCGCCAGTCCCCGAAAAGGCGGCAACTCCGATACGCTGTGCGATGAATTCATCGCCGGAGCGCTTGCTGCGGGCCACGAAGCGGAAAAGATATTCCTGCGCGACCGGGACATCAATTATTGCACCGGCTGTGGCGCCTGCAACACAACTCATCGGTGCGTGCAAAAAGACGACATGGCGGAAGTACTTGATAAACTGGTTAAAGCCGACGTCATCGTTATGGCAACGCCTGTGTATTTTTACACCATGGACGGGCAGATGAAAACACTGATCGACCGTACCGTACCCAGATATGCCGAAATCGCCAACAAAGATTTTTACTTCATCGTGACAGCCGCCGATACGGAGCAGTCTGGGCTGGAACGTACGATAGAAGGCTTCCGGGGCTTTACAAACGAATGCCTGACTAATCCCCGGGAAAAAGGCATTATCTACGCCACCGGTGTCTGGCAGACAGGCGAGATTAAAGGTCATCCAGCCCTGCGGCAGGCTTACGAAATGGGTAAACAGCTATAAAAAGGAGTGTACAACAGGGACCATACTGGTTTATCAAACAGCGTGATTTTCCCAGGGGTGAAAAACCGCCTGAGATATTTAGCAAAGATTTCCCGGGCAGTCCAGGAGCTTCGGCCAGGCGACGTCATACGTATCCCGGCAAACGTAAAGCATTGGCATGGTGCGGCAAAAGACAGTTGGTTCGCCCGCCTCTCCATCGAAACAAATTGCCAGGCCGGCCCTGCCGAATGGCTAGAGCCTGTATCCACCGCGGAATATGCCAAACTGAAATGATCGCCTGCTAATTGACTTGACGGAAGAACCTGAGGCACCTCTGGTTAATTGAATCCCACAGATAGCCCGGATTTTTTTCCGGCGGTTGCATAATTTACAAGCTATGGGTATATTATAAGAAAAGGACTGACGTGCGCTACCACGTCAGCCCACAGGCTGTCTAGCCGGAAAACGGTTAACCCTACGTTTTTAGCCGAAATAGCCGCATTCTTGAACAGGAGCGGCTATTTCCCTTTGGTCGTGACCAATACCATGAGCGTGGCAAATGCAACCGCAAATGTCAAGGCTTCATAGATCGTCATCTTACCACCCCCCTTTCCTGAAAAGGAAGGGGTTGATCGTCCCCCGAGCAGCCTGTCATCACTACTATAAGATATTCCTCCAAATAGAAATATATGTTTACCTTTCCCGTTTACGTCATACCGTTGTCACCTCTCACTAAGAGGTGCCTTTTTATTTTCCCGCTGCCCAGCCTAGATGACGCTTGGCTTTGCCACTTTAAAGGATTATTCGTACTTTTGTCGAAAAGAAATACCCAATTCATTCCTCCGGCTGTAACCTTCTTATAAATCTCAGAACTGTAAAGAACGGATTTCCCAAGCCCCGTGTGGCTTCGACGTTACCATGGGCAACTCGCCAGAGGGTTAGACAACAAAAAAATATCGTTTAAAACCGCCCTGTACATGGTTCTGCAAATTTTCAGGAAAGAAGCTCGCTTATGTCGTCTGTCATTACCTTTATGCCTGTTGATAACCTCATACTCTATTTAGGCATTACCGCCGTTTTCGAGGCTTTGGCCGTCTACCTCCTCCAGTTCCGTAAGACACCGGGCGCCATGATGCTGGTGTATTGCCAGCTCTGCAAAGGCATCTGGATTGCAGCCAAAGTTTTCTGCGGGATAAGTTCCGACCTGCCAACGAAGCTATTCTGGGCCAGATTGACCGAGTGGATGCCGCTCTTGCTCATCTACTTCTGGTTTGAATTTATCTGGGAAAGCAGCCGGCCCCAGGGAAAAACCGCAGCAATCATGCGGTATACCGTCCGGGGAATCGTCGCCGGCCTGGTGCTGATCATCGGCTTTGACCGTTGGCTTGGCTGGTACTATGGACCTATAACCTTGAACGGTCAACTGCTGACTGTCGCCTTCGGTCCGGCAGCCTGGGTGACTTTGGTTTTTTGTTACGCCCTGAATCTGATCTGTCTGGGACTATCGGTCCGCTGGATATACGCTACCCAGGGACTCCGCCGCCAGCAGGCCGTCGTGCTTGCGGTGACGCCGCTATTCAATTTTATCGGCAGCATTCTAAGCTATACCGTGAACCTGCAGATGGTATCGCCGCAAATCGTCGGACAGCTGCTGTCGGCCTGTTACGTAACCTGGGTCTTTTACCGCTGGCGGGTATACAGCATTCTGCCACTGGCGCAGGATACCGTCACCCACGACATGATCGACGGCCTGGTGGTTGTCGATGAAAAAGGCTACATCGTCGATCTCAATCCGGCGGCGCAAGCAATCCTGGCCGGTCTGCCGGCAGCCATAGGCGAACCCTTTCAAAACGTAACAACCGCCTGGCCGGCACTCGCCTGCATCGGGGACGGCGACGAGCCGGAAACACGGGAAGCCTCTCGCCAAGGCGACGCACAGCACTGCTTTTATCAGTTGCGGGCTCTGCCGCTTAAAACACCGCAGGGAAACCCACTCGGCAAAACCATCCTCTTGAAAGACATTACCCGACAAAAACAAGACGAGAAGCGAATGCTGGAAGCGGAAAAGGCCCTATCCATTCTCACCGAACGGGAACGGCTGGGCCGGGAACTGCACGACGGTCAGGGACAGCTATGGAGTTACTTTCATGTGCAGTTGGAAGCCGCCCGGTCACTGCTGGAAAAAAATGATTCCGCTCAGGCCGGAGTACTCCTGAACAAATTAGCCGGCAACATCCAAAACATGCATGTCGATATCCGGGAATCCATCACCGGCCTGCAGCTTGCGGCTAGTGGCGAACAGGGTATCTGGCAGTCCCTGGCTGAATATCTGCAATGGTTTAGGCAAAACTACGAAATTGCCGCAACGCTCACCGTCGACCAGTCATTTATTCCCGGGCTGCTGTCGCCGACCACCGAAGTGCAGCTCTTACGCATTATCCAGGAAGCACTGACCAATATCCGCAAGCACGCTAAAGCACGACAGGTTAATGTCACGATCATGGCAAGCGGCGACTGGGTGGATATCGAAGTAGCCGATGACGGCAATGGCTTTGACCTGCCGGCGGCAGCGGCAAAGAAAGGCAGCTTTGGACTAAAAATTATGCAGGAACGAGCCGCTGAGATCGGCGCGCAGCTTTGCATCAAATCGACGCCGAATGCCGGCACAAAGCTTACCCTGCAAATCCCGGTGACGGACGGAAAGGAAGCATTGTCATGAGAATATTGTTAGTGGACGATCACCCTCTGTTTATGGATGGACTAAAAGACCTCCTGACTGCCAATGACATCGAAGTGACAGGCACAGCCACCAATCTCCGGGACGCGGTTCGCCAAGTCAGAGCCACGCGGCCCGAGGTCATTTTGATGGACGTCCAAATGCCGGGCGGTGACGGAATCGAGGCCACCCGGCTTATCAAAACCGAATTCCCGGAAATCAAAATCGTCATGCTCACCGTCTCGCAGGATGACAAGCATTTATTCGAGGCGATTAAAGCCGGCGCTTCCGGCTATCTGCTAAAAGGCCTCCCCAAGGAACAATTCCTGACCCTGCTGGCCGGTCTGAGTCAGGGAGAATCCCCGCTTTCCCCCGGTCTGGCAGGCAAAGTGCTCGCCGAATTCGCCCGGCTGCAGCAGGAACGGGACCTGGCGAATATGGCCGCCGGCAAAACCGCGTTATTAAGCTCCCAGCAGATTGAAATCTTAAAGCTGGTGGCTCAGGGATTAACTTATAAGGAAATTGGCGGCATGGTCTACCTTAGCGAAGCTACCGTCAAATATCATATGGGAGAAATCATGAACCGGCTGCACCTGGAAAATCGCAGCCAGGTCATCGCCTTTGCCGCCGAACTAGGACTGGCTGCCAGAAGAGAAAAATAACGCTGCCTGGCGCAGAAGTAACATACAGGATAGGAAAATTCCCCAAAAAGTATAGAAAATCTATACTTTTTTTGTGGGCAAATTTATCCCTTCGTCTAATGTGTTCGCGACAGATTTCTGCTATTTTAGTAAAGAGAAATGTTGAGCCATCCTATTTTGATTTGAAAGTAGGTGAAACCTTGAAAACGGTGGAAGTCGTTTTCTGTGGCAACTCCGTCTATCTTTGCGGCTTAGCCGCCGGGCTGCGGCAAAATGAAAATCTGCGTATCCGGCTTGTGGACAATACCCTGAAAAAAGCCCTGCCCGAACTCAAAATACTACAGCCCCATGTAGTCATTGCGGAAAGCCCCGCTTCACCAGAAATACGCATCCTGCAAACCAGCCAGCCCGGCCTGCTTTTGATCGGCATTGACGCGGCGACTGATTCGTTCAGAATCTTGGTCGGTGAACAGCCAGCCTTCTCAGTGGAAGAATTGGTACAAGTTATTTTCCAGTATACGAAAAGAACTGACCTCTCGTAAAATGAATTGGGGCTGCCGATCCCTGAGAAACTAATAAGAATGAAAAAAGAGCTTACGAAATATCATAAGCTCTTCCCGTTGGTCCCCGGCAGATTCGAAGTGGCGGCCTTTTGACTGGATTTTTTCAATTCCTCCCAAGCTGCCGCCCGGACCCTAATCCATAATCCGTTTTTCGCCGGTAATCTGCTGCAACGGCTGAATGTTTTGCGTGACCTCGAGGATACCCAAGAACTCCCCTTGGTCGTCCCGGACGGCGAAATACTGGATATAAACAAATTTATCGCCCATTCTGATCCAGAAGCTCTCCTGGTCCTTCTTACCGCTTTTTAAATCGGCGGCAATCTGTTCGACAATGTGTACGCTGGCCGGGGGATGGCAGTTTTCCACCTTACGTCCGATAATCGTTTTGGTCCGGTGAAAGATTCTTTCCTTGGCGGTTGAAAAATATTTCACAATGCCGTCCTTATCGACAAACGTAATGTCCACAGGCAGATGATTGAAAATATGCTCGATTTCCTTCGGCGTTAATACGCCGGTGGCGAATTTGATATAGTCCGCATCCTGGCGGGAAGTCATCGCAGCGGACGGCTCCTCCTTTGACCCGGCAGGCTGCCAATGAAGCTGCGGCTCTATCAGGCAATAGCCGATTTGATCGCTGTCATTCTGGACGGCCAGCCAGTCATTCTCGCTCAGCGTTTCCAGCAGCATGGGGAACAGGATTTTGCTCTCCTTAAAAATCATTTCCCGTACTTGTTCTATCGTTTTCTCCAGTTTTTCAATAAATTGCTCCCGGTTCGCGGACCTGTAGTTTAATGCAAGCCCTTTGGCGTCCTTTAGCAAGGCACGGATCTCATCGTCGACACCCCACATGACCTTGGGTGGAGCGGTTATGCCATACTTTTCAAGGAACGGGAAAATCAAATTTTCCTTGCGGCTGTAGTGCTTGTCCACGTCCCACAGCAAGTTCAGCTTCTCCGCCAACTGGATGGCCAGCGCGGCTGAGCGCTCGGCAGGCGCTGCCTTAAATTCCGCTAGCAGCGGATTGATTTCTTCATCGATCAATTTTTCCAACGCCTGATTTTCATCCCGGTAAATATCCAGCGGATGACCTTGCGGCACGGCTTCGTCCGGTTTTTCGCTGAGCGTTTCTTTAAACACGGCGGCATGTACATCGCATAGATTCTGGATTTCAGTAACGTCCATGCCTTCGTCAATCAGACTTTGTTCAATCAGGGAAATCTCCGCCGGAGCCAGGTCCCCGGCAACGGCGTCGAAGCGGGGTTTAACCTCCTCCACCGATTTTCCCCGGTGCAGGTCCCGCAGGATCTCCTTGATAACCTGCTTACGATGCTCGCGATTGTTAATCAACTCACTCATCAGACTATACCTCCTTGTCTCTATTTTATTTTTGGTTTAACTGGAAAAACTATTCTTGATCAATTAGAATAAAAGCAGGATAGGCTGTCCTGCCTTCCTCCTTTATTCTAATTGAGGCTATATGTTGTGAAAGGGAGTGGCAAATATATGATCACCGAAGATGATAAAATTGCCGATGTACTGAATCAGTATCCCATTCTGAAAGAGCATTTACTCCAGCGCTCGCCCAAATTCGCCAATCTGAATAATCCGATCATTTTTAATACGGTGGGCAAATTCGCCCGGATTAAAGATGTGGCGAAGAATACAGGCGAAGATCTGACAGAGTTCCTGGACTTCTTAAACCAGCATAAGGACTAACCGCTTGGTCTCGTTTTGCTATGTGCACGTAAAGCTTTATAGTTATATTTTCCCTTTATATTCTTGGCTGATGGGTTGGTTTCCCTGCTACCATAAGCGGCTCACAGAATTATTTAAAAGAAATAGTTAAAGCTGAAATAAAGCAGTTACAAGAGACATAACCGACAAACCATCAATAGGCTTCACCCGGAACCATTAGGGCTCCCGTTGTCACGAAATGCCCGGCTGCATCATTCCCCGTCAGTTACCGGCAGCCACTGGCCTTCTCAAGAATAATCGCCGGGCCTGTACTGCCAACCTCCCCGCCATGGGTGTAGCCGACCACCGCAAAATCTTCCGACAAACGCCGGGCTAAGGCTTCATAGTTGGAGTCTTTTCCCCGTATGCAAGAGGACAGATGAACCACGTCCACCGCTTTTTTCTTTAATGTAGCGATCTTCTTTTCCAGATCGCCTCCGTTATGGGTAAAAGCGACCAACTCTACATCGTTACAGTCTGCATAGCGGGCAAAAGAGTCAAGCCGTTGGAAAAAAGCGTTCATACACCCGCTGCCCGTACAACGCCGCATCGTTTCCTCCCGCACGATAATTGCTATTTTCATACCGCACCTCTTCTTTATTCATATAACATATCGCTTTCTTGTTAATTCTATGCTTCGGACCCGCTGCCTGCAGTGATTCAGGTCACAGTACAGCCGCACCACCGGCATATTCCATCATCTTTTGAGTATCTGCCATCAATGATAAAGACGGTCCTGTTATTTTCCCGCACGGAAACTAACAGGACCGTCTTTATCATTTTCGGATAGAAAAGTTATTGTACTTTCAAAGTGGGTAGGCCACTAGCTCAAAGCCGCTACCGCCAAACTATGAACACATAGCCTTCACCGCTCAGCCGGTTTTGATTCAATCGGAAACCGTATGGTAAAGGCCGTACCTTCACCACAAACGCTGGCCACCGCTACCGTCGCTCCGTGCAATTCAATGATCTGCCGGGCAATAGCCAAGCCCAGCCCGGTACCATGACTGGCACGAGATTTATCCGCCTTATAAAATCGCTCCCAGATATAGGGCAAGTCATTGGGGGCAATGCCTGCGCCGGTATCGGCAATGGTCAAAACCGCTTCGGCACTTTCTTGCATCAGTTGAACGGTAATTTGCCCGCCCGACGGCGTAAATTTCAAAGCGTTATCCATCAGGATAAGCACCAATTGTGTCAATCGATCACCATCACCCTGAATGGGAGGAACGGCCAAATCAATATGGGCAGCCAGCCTGACGCCTCGTTGTTCGCTTTTTTGTTTAAGGAGCATCATTACATTATCTACCACCTCGGCCAAAAGAACGCTTTCTGTTTCCGGCATAACACTCCCTGCCTGCAACTGGCTTAAATCCAGTAATTCGGCAATGAGCTTTTCCAGCCGCAGAATCTCGTCCCCCATGACATGATGATATTTGTTGATCTTTTCCGGATCGGTAACGGTACCATCCTGCAGTGCCTGGTTATAGCCATGTATGATGGTAAGCGGGGTTCTCAGCTCGTGGGATACATTGGCCACGAAATCCCGCCGCATCTGATCGGTTTTTTGCATCCGTCCAATATACTCGCCCAGGTCACTGGCCAACGAGTTCAGCGACTGCCCAAGATCGCCTATCTCATCGCCGGCGGCTATCGCAACTCGCCGTTCATAATCACCGCAGGCCATTGCTGCTGCCGTTTCTCGCATGGCCCGCAAAGGCCGCACGATTCCACGAGCCATATAGGCCGCTAGTAAAGCAGCAAATAAAATGGCAGCCAGACCGGCAAGACCAATATAGTAGTACACATGCTGCAAAAAATCATTTATTTCACCAATAGGCGCATTAATCATGACTGTACCGCTGATTGTTCCATCTGCTTTTGCAAGAGGTACGGCAACAATAAGCATATTTTCTTCGTAATACGGGTGGTAATACGTCCGGGACCAAGGCTTACCGCTATTAGCTTTGATTTCCCGGCTAAGTTCGTCCATGCCCTTGATATCGGCCAAACTGATCGCTGCGCCGTCCACACCGCCCGGCTGCGACTCTTGTCCAATATCCAGAACAACAGCAGATTTCTGACCCTCGCCAGCAGCAGATAGATTCGCTGTTGACTTAACTTCAGGATTAGGCAGCGGCATCTGCTGATTATCGGGTGTACGAAAGTGCCCTCTCATCATCGTGTGCCGCCCGGAATGATGATCATCCGTTTTTCCGCTGCTCTCCGTTCCATCCATCAAATCCAAAATCCGGTCATTCGACTTCTGATATGGATCAGTCTGATTGTCAGTCTGCTCGCGTGTTGGCTGCTGTCCATGCTTTTGCATCATCATGCCACTATGCTGATCGGCAAGATCACAGTCCCACATGGCATGATGCATAGGGCTGGGCTTGCTTGCTGCCGCACCGCGCCTGCTGATCTGTCCTTCATCCGCCCGTTCCTCGGACACGGTAATCAGGTTAAGTTCATTATCCACCACCCAAACCCTGGCATCCAGAAAATGATCCACACTATCGACAAAATTATGTAATTGACTATGAGTCATGTTGCCGTCGTAATAGGCATTGACCACCCGGGCCATTTCATAAGCTTTATCGGAAAGCTCATGCCGTTTTCTATTGATAAAATAATCTCGGATAAGCACGGAACCGCCTACCGTAACCCCGGCCAGTACCAGAATGACTATGATCATAAATGCAGCCATTAGTTTATACTGTAGCGAGAATTTCACTTTCTCACCTCAAATTTATAGCCAATTCCCCAGACGGTCTTTATATCCCAGGGCGAATCTGGTCCGGCTCCCAGCTTTTTGCGCAAGCGTTTAACGTGGGTGTCTACTGTCCGGGTGTCGCCACAGTAACTGTAATCCCATACTAACTCCAGGAGCTGTTCGCGGCTCAAGACTTTACCGGCATGTAAAGCAAGCTGCCACAGGACCTCCTTTTCTTTATTGGCTAAGGCCACAGGCTGTCCAAAAGCCGTTATAGTGTGTTCCGCCATATTAATTTCCAGTTCGGGAAACTGAAGAATATCAGAGCTTTCATATTGCGGTGGAACGGCTGTACGTCGCAGTACTGCTTTAACCCGCGCCACCACTTCTTTAGGATTGAACGGCTTAGCCACATAATCGTCCGCACCAATTTCAAGCCCCATGATACGGTCATCATCCTGTGTACGGGAAGTCAGCATAATGATGGGGACGCTGGAATACTTACGAATTTGCCGGCAGACTTCGATACCGTCCAGGACAGGCATCATGATGTCAAGTATGATCAAATCCGGTCTCACTGCCTGTACTTTTAGCAATGCCTCAGCCCCGTCGGCGGCTTCCGTTGCGGCAAATCCATCCTGAGTAAGATAGATTGATAAAAGTTCCCGGATTGGTTGTTCATCGTCCACAATCAGCACCATTTTACCTTCCACCGTTCCACCCCATCTCATAAGGTAATTTCCTTTATTTATTATATCATAGTCCGAATACGGGAAAAGAGCCCGGCGAATGCTGCGCGGCAGGCTCTTTTCGGTATTAAGAATTCTTTAATTACTTACCAGCAGCCGGAACCACGTGCTCCCGTCATACCGTGATGACCATGCAGTCCGCTTGCCATCATGCCAAAACCATAGCTCCCATTGGCCACCTGCTGCTCCATCCAGGCAATTCGTTGATCGGCTTGCTCCTGGGTAAGCCACCCCCACTCCACTTGGCGGGAAAGCATTTGTTTTTCCTGTTCGAGCCTTTGATTCTGCCAAGCAGTAATTTGTGCCTTCTGATCATCGGTCAGATTGCTGTAGCTTTGACCATAATAGGGGCAGTACCCATTGCCGGGACCAGCCGTGGCTTGTACCGGCACAGCCAAAGCAGCACCGGCGAAAGAAACTACTAGCAAAGCGGCCATCGCAATTAGAATTATTTTTCTCAAGATACCATCCTCCTAGTATATTGATATTAGACAATCCAATATAAACTGTTCACGTATCCTCCAAGTTTTGAGATAATATTCTCGTGTGAGTCGGAGTGCTACGAAATCCTCCTTGAGACTTTGTTCTCGGTATAAAGAGTGTAGCCCCGACTTTGCGAGAGTTTACGAATGAGCTGGATGTTGAAGGGCATCGCCCGATCTTCGTATGTCAAACTAGGTTGTATATCGCAAAGGTATGCGGGAACCGACCACTTGGAGGTATGTGATATGTTTTTTGTTGGTATCGATGTCGGCAAACGACATCATGAAGCTTGTGTTATTGATTCCATAGGCCAGAGTATCGGTAAAACACTTC